>NZ_JBASWB010000047.1:0-41063 GCF_049276255.1 Miniphocaeibacter sp. | reverse complement strand
ACTAGGAATAGATTTCTATTTTGCTGATCCATATAGTGCTTGGCAAAGAGGAACTAACGAGAATAGTAATGGACTATTAAGAGAATATTATCCAAAGAAAACAGATTTATCATCAATTGATGATAATGAATTAATAGAAGTTATATATGAGTTAAATACTAGACCGAGGAAATGTCTAGAATTTAACTCACCATTTGAAGCATTTTTATACGAATTAAATAATTATGAGTAGTGTTGCAATTATTATTGCAATTCAACATATATTTAATTGATTTTAATTTAAATTATGAATACTCCTGATTTGTCATTTTAAGATTTATAAGCTAACTTTAAAATTAATTAGTATAATTAAAGTAATAAACAATATATGATTTATATTTATTATTTCAAGCTATAAAAAATTGGGATTGTCAAGTTAAGTGTGTAAGTAGTTTTTTGTATTTTAAAAATTAGCATATTTTCGTAATCTTTCTGAAATTTTATCATCAATTAATAATTGATTTAAAACCATAGACCAATTACGAATAGTGCCATTTCCCCATTTATTTTGCAATTCCAAAATACGTAAATATAATACTTTTAAAAGAGCATTTTCACTAGGAAATGCTCTTTTTTTGTAACTTTTCTAAAACTTGAATGAATGGCTTCTATAGCGTTGGTTGTGTAAATAACCTTTCTAATATCTGAACCGTAATCAAATAATTGTTCCACATGTTTCCAATTTCGAGTCCAAACATCAATGGCTCCAGAATAAGAACTATATTCTCTAGTCAATTTATCAAAGACATTTTTAGCAGACTTTAAGCTAGGAGCACCATAAACTTTCTTTAGAGATCTTGTAAACTTTTTATACTCTTTTGTTGGAATATAGATTAAAGAATTTCTAACTAAATGAACGGTACACCTTCGAACCGCAGCCTTAGGAAATATTGATTTTGCATCGCTTTCTAATCCACTAACCCCGTCCATAGATATGAAGAATACATCTTCTACACCTCTTGTTTTTAATTCATCAAATATTTGCATCCACTGGTTTTTGCTTTCATTTTCAGCTAACCAGATCCCTAGAATTTCTTTATTACCCTTAAGATTAACTCCTAAAATTGTATATACAGCATACTCTTTTGCTTCATAATTGTTTCTTACAGTTACATACATGCAGTCAACAAACATAAAAGCATAACATTTTTCTAAAGGTCTAGTTTGCCACTGCTCTAATTCTTCTAAAACTACATCTGTTATGTCTGATATCATTTTGGCTGATACTGAAAAGCCACCGTGTGACCTTTAGGTTATAAATATCTTCAGTGGAAAATTAGAGACACCTAATAATATCTCTTTTTTCATAATTCAATAATATTATTAAAGGACCTACTTTGCAGTAGGTCCTTTATCTTTTGATATTCTTTTTTATTATGAGCTATTTTAAAAGAGCATTTTAGAAAAATGCTCTCTTTTAAAATAGTTTTATTTTGTTTCTGGTAAAATTGTTTCAACTTCGCCATGAGGTCTTGGTATAACATGAACAGATACTAATTCCCCAACTCTTTCAGCAGCTGCTGCTCCTGCATCTGTTGCTGCTTTTACAGCTCCTACATCTCCTCTTACCATAACGGTAACAAGTCCTCCACCTATGGTTTCTTTTCCTAATAATGTTACATTAGCTGCCTTCACCATTGCGTCAGCTGCCTCTATTGATCCTACTAATCCTCTTGTTTCAACCATTCCTAAAGCGTCAAATTTCATTTTTTTCCTCCTTGTAAATTTAAAATTTATTTAATAATTTTTATTTTTGATTTTGAATCTAATCCCATTGCATTGGCTTCCTCCATGTCTAGGTGACATTCCAATGCTGAATTTTCAACAGCTCTTACTATTACATTGTCCAATACTCCAGAGCGTATTCCTTCAATTTTTATACTTACATTTTCCCCATCTTTTACATTTAATTTATCTGCATCTTCCGGCAACATATGTATATGCCTTTGACCAATAATAAGACCATTTTCGGTTTGTACTGAGCCTTGGCTACCTATAATAGTTAGTCCTGGAGTGTTATCAAGCTTTCCTGACAATCTAGGCTCTGCTTTTATACCTAATTTAAAACAGTCCCCAGCTAATATTTCTATTTGAGTTTTTTCCCTTGTTGCTCCTAATATTCTAACTTTTTCTATTGCTCCTTTAGGCCCACAAATTATTACTGTTTCTTTTGCTGCATATTGTCCCGGCTGAGATAAATCCTTTAATTTTGTTAATTCATATCCCTTTCCAAAGAGAGTTTCTAAATCCTCCTTTGACAAATGAACATGTCTATTGGATATTCCAACAGGAATAGAGTCATCCTTCATATTTAAATTGTTATTTTCTAAACCGTATACTAAAATTTTTAATGCTTCTTCAAAATTGTCCATATATTTTCCCTACTTATTATTAATTGATAAAATTATTTCACGAACCAAGTCTTCAAGATTATTATTTTTTCCCTCGCTACAAATACCTTCATGGCTCTTATTACTATAGGACGCAGCTATTTCTGCTGGACTTAAGTTTAGGTCGTTTTTATTATTAATACTACAAGTTTTTCTTATATTTGAATTAGGAATTTCCATGTTTCTACAATCCTTAATTCCATAAGCCACTTTTTTCACATTAATTAAATGCTTTGGACTTATGTTTTCAGAAACTGAACTTCCTCCATAAGTACCACAACCAAGGGTAAAGGAAGTTGGTAAGCCTGTTGAAATACCTGTTCCTCCTTGACTTCCGCCTGTATTTACAAGTATACGTGAAGCCGGTTTTATTGAATATTTCAATACCATGTCATCATCTCTAGTATGGATACTCATTGTGTGTCCTATTCCGTTTTGTAGTAGGTCTATACTTAATTCACAAGCTTCTTTCCAATCTTTTACTGTGTAGAAACCTAAAACAGTTGTAAGTTTTTCATATGATAGGGGATACTTTTCTCCAACTCCATCTTGTTTCCCTATTAAAACCTTAGTATTTTCTGGAACGTTTATTCCTGCTGCTTTTGCAATTACAGTAGCCTGTCTACCTACAAATTTAGCATTCATCATATGTCCATTTTTAAAAATTACATTACATACCTTGTCCGTTTCCTCTTTAGTTAAAAAGTATCCACCTTGTCTTTTAAATTCCCTAACTACTTCATCATAATTGGATTCTTCACAAATTATCGATTGTTCAGATGCACAAATAGTTCCATAGTCAAAAGTCTTACTTGCTATAATCATTTCTACAGCCTCTTTTACATCAGCTGTTTTTTCTATATATGCTGGAGAGTTCCCTGCTCCTACTCCAATTGCTGGTTTTCCTGCACTATAAGCAGCCTTAACCATTCCTGGACCTCCGGTTGCTATAATTATTGCAACTTCTTCTGCCTTCATTAATTCATTAGTTGTTTGTAATGTAGGCATTGAAGCACAACTAATTATTCCCTTTGGAGCTCCTGCTTCTTCAGCTGCCCTATTCATTATTTCAGCTGCTTTTAATGTACACTTAACAGCTGCAGGATGTGGAGAAAATACAATAGCATTTCTAGACTTTAAGGCAATAATCGCTTTAAATATTGCTGTTGATGTTGGATTAGTTGATGGTATTATTCCCATTACAACACCTACTGGTTCAGCAACATCTATTGTTCTTTTTTCCTTATCCTCTCCTATAATCCCTATGGTTTTTAAATCCTTAATATCATCATATAAAAGCTTTGAGGCTGCTAAGTTTTTAAATGTTTTATCTGCTACATTTCCAAAACCAGTTTCTTCAACTGCCATTCTTGCAAGTATTTCTGCATTTTCTTCAGCTGCCAAAACCATATTTATAATTATTTTATCCACTTGTTCTTCGGTAAAATTATAAATTTCCTTAGAAGCCTTTTTTGCATTTCTAACTAAATTCCTTGCTTCTTGTAAGGATTGGAGATCATAATCATAGTTTTCCATCTTCTAAATCCCTCCTTGTATAGTATTTTTCTATTTCTTCAATTAATTGTTCCTTATTTAATTTTGAAAACTTCTTGTTTTCCATTTTAAAATCAGGTATTTCCTTAACTAATAACCTTATTTCAGAAACCTTCAAGTTTTTAATTTCGGAAATTGCTTCTTCTTTCCCTTTTTCTTTTAATAGGTTATCTAGTTTATTATTTTTTTCATCTTCTACTTTCTTTTCTTCTTTAACTTCTTCTTTTTCTTCTATGGTCTTTTCTTTAGAGAAATCCTCTGTATTTTCTTGTTTTACAGTTTTTTTATCAACTATTAGTTCTAATTCGTCACTAGGTCTAGCTATAACATGTTTAGAGCGTAAAAAATTTTCACCTAATTTACATACTTCTGCAGCTCCTGCATCTACTGCTGCTTTTACAGCTCCTACATCTCCTTCGACTATTATAGTTGTAATCCCACCTGTAACTTTTTCCTTTTTTATTAGTCTTACATCGGCAGCTTTTAACATAGAATCAGCTGCTTCTATTGATGCAATTAAGCCTTTTGTTTCTATTAGTCCAATTGCCTGCATATAATTCTCCTTACAATTTCAGATTAACATTTGGCGAAAAACATTTTTGTTTTACCATTTATTTTTACTTTTGTATTTTTAGGAAAATATACTATATCCCCTTGTTTACATAAATATTCTTCATTATCTATTTTTACTTTTAACTCTCCCTCTATAATGTAGTTAACTTGATTTTCTTCTATTTTTTTACTATAGGTTGAGTTTTCTATTTCAATTAAACCTGCTTTTAATTGTCCTTCTTTTGATTTAATTAATTCCTTAACAAATATTTTTTCACCATTTTTTGTTTCATCTAAAATACTCATTTTCACAGTATTACCTTTTATAAGTTTAAAGCCATTTTCGTGTTCCCAATAATCAAATTTAGGAAATAGGTCTGCTAGCATATTATTATCTATTAACTTTTTTAATAGTGTATATATTTTTTCGCTATTCATAATACTATTTTCTTCTTTTGTTTTTTTCCTATATATTATTTCAATCCCTAATGTTTCGGCTTTATCTACTGCAGAAGGAGTAATAATAGTATTTTTATCGATATAGATACTATTTGTGCTATGAGAAACTAATTCTTCTACATTATCAGCACATATTAATCGTTTCATAGCTATTCCTTTCTACATATAACAGGTTATTTTTCTTTAAAATCTTCATCTACAATGCCAACTACAGCTGCATCTATTGGTAGTTCATCATTCTCCATCATCTTTCTAGCTGAGGAGCCTGTTGTTATTATTACCTTATCTCCTATTCCTGCACCAATAACATCTGCTACAATTATTTCTTCACCCGCCTTACTTCCAGCAATAATTTCAGCAATCATTAATTTATAACCATTTAAAGACTCCGCTTTTCTAGTAGCCCAAATATTTCCTATTAATTTCCCAAATAGCATTTTAAAAATCTCCCTTTTCACTTCTTTTAATGTTTTCTAAAGCAACTTCTACCGAAGATGTGTCTCCAAAAATCGCTATTACAATTATATTCTGTGGACAGCTACCCTTTATTTCCTCTACTATTACACCAGCAGATTTTTCTGCAATATCCGATGCATATATAATGTCTATTAGTTTTCCTTGTACCAATCCAACAGCATCTATATTTTTAAAATCTATATTTTCCTTCGAACCTTTTCGTCGGTTTAAAATATCAATAGTTGCTTTAGATGGTGATTTTATAAATCTATAATTCATACAATCTCCTAAGAAATAATTTGTTCTGTGCAATTTCTAGCAATTCCTATTGGTGTTACAAAAATCGGGTTTATAGGTTTATATGTAGGAATACCTGTTTTCTTTTGAATAATCTTTTCTATTCCCTTTAAACAGCTACTTCCTCCAACTAAATAAATTTCATTAACACCATAGCCTTCAATACTATCTACTATAATCTTTGAAATTTTCTCTACTACAGGTTTTAAAGTAACTATTAACTCATCATGGTTGTTTTTATTTCTTTTATAAATTTCCGCTTCCTCATAAGATAATTTATAAGCTCCTGCAACTACTAAAGAAAAATGAGTTCCCCCTGTTGCTTCATCTATAACCTTCTCAACCTTTCCATCTTTAAATATGGAAATCCCCGTTGTTCCTCCACCTATGTCAACTATGGCACCATTTTCTATCTTTAATACTTCATTAGCTGCTGTAGGCTCGTTTACTATTGCTGTAATTTCAAAGCCTGCCCCCTGAACTACATTTTTTATTGTTCCTGCATCTAATCCATCTGTTCCTGGTGGTATTGCTGCTGCAGCATAAATTAATTCCGTTTCTAATTTATTGTCTAACTCTTCCTTTAATTCCCGAACTATATCTACTGCTCCTATATAGTCCACTATCATTCCGTCTTTTACAACATCTGCATATTTGTAGGCACCTGCTACAGTTCTTTTATTTTCATCTAGTACAGTAATAACAACACAAGCAGTACCTAAATCAACTCCACAATAATATGTATTACTTTTAGACTTTTTAGGTTTTTTTATTACATTCTCAAATTCCTGTATATCCTTGTTACAAATATCAATAATTGATTTTTCTTTTGACATTTCTATCCCCCTAAAAGTAAATCTATTATTTCTGTAAGTCTATAAATTATTCCATTAATAATTGGAGCTTCCTCTTTAAATATATCTAAATTATTTTTCAGTAGTGATTTTAAATAATTTAACTCAACAATTAGTTTTCCATTTTCAGTCTGCAAATCATCAAAGTCAATACTTATATTTTTTTCCTCACAAGATGTATTTTTAAAATAAATTCTACAATCAAATCTTTCATCTTCATTTAAATTCATTGTTTTAATATACTTGCTATAGTCAAATATTTCCTTTGCAATTAATTTATTATATTTTAATAATAATTGAGCTGTTTTTAAAAATTCCGCCTCTAATAAATTTAGTTCACTTTTAAATTCCTCATTTTTATTAAGGAGCTTTTTTTGCCTTTTGTTGCCACTATTAAACCTATAGCCCTTATCTATTAAATATCCTCTAGCACTTGGAGTTAATTTCATCCCTTCCTTAAGGGTGAAATTACTAAGACCTTCTTTTTTTTCAATAATACGTAAATCATTTTCTGTTAAAAATTTCATTTTACGCACCATTTAATAATCGCAGATATATTTTTTCTATATCCTCTTCTGATGCTTGTCTTGGATTTGTTATAGTGCAATTGTCCTTTAAGGCATTTTTAGCCATTTCCTTTATAGAATTTCTATATTCTTCTAAGTCTATATTTGTTTCTTTTATTGATAGGGGAATTCCTATTTTTTTCATAATCTTTCTAATTTCTCTTATTAATCCATGTACTGTTGCTTTTTTTGTACCATGACTAATTCCCATTAATTTAGAAATTTCAACGTATCTATCTAAAGTAGAGTTTTCATTATCTTCTTCTAAACCAGCATTGTAACTAATAATATAGGGTAAGAGCATGGCATTTATTCTTCCATGGGAAAGATTAAATCGCCCTCCTAATGAATGTGCCATACTATGACAAATTCCTAAGGAAGCAGCATTAAAGGCAATACCTGCCATAGCTGAAGCATTGTGCATATGTTCTCTAGCCTTAATATTGGAGCCATCTTTAACAACATCAATTAAATATTTATTAACTAGTTTTATGGCCTTTTCTGCAAAAGCATCTGAAAAATCTCCTGATTTAGTTGAAACATAAGCTTCTATTGCATGAGTAAGTACATCCATTCCAGTATCTGCTGTTATATTACTTGGTACGGAAACTGTAAATTGAGAATCTAGTATAGCAATATCTGGCAACATTTCCTCATCAACCAAGGCATATTTTACTTTTAACTTCGGATCGGTTATTACAGAAAATTCTGTAACTTCACTACCAGTTCCGCTTGTAGTTGGTATAGCAATTAACAACATCTTTTCAAAATTATTAATTTCTTCATATACTTTACAAATGGCTTTAGCTGAATCAATTGCTGAGCCACCTCCAAAAGCAATTACCGTTGTTGGGTTAATTCTTTTCATCTCCTCAAGTCCCTGTGCTACTATATCTATAGTAGGATTAGGTACTATTTTTGAAAATACTGAATAATTTATATTTCTTTCTTTTAAAATTGAAGTAATAGTATTTATTTTTCCTGATTTTTCCATAAATGGATCACAGATTATAAAGGTATTTTCTAAATCTAAGTCCTTTAGTTTTTCTAAGGAAGCTGTCCCCATATATATTTTGGTCTTCATAGCAAATTCTTGCATTTCATCCCTCCTTTCTTTTTAATTATTAAGTTCTTGTTATTGATGATGTAGTAAAACCCAGAATGTTTTTTAAAACATGATTTACCTCTAGTAAGGCAGTTTCAACACTTTCCACATCGCCAACAAGTAGTACATAGCCTGTCATTCTGTCAATATATCCTATTTCTACATTTGAAGCTTTCGCAGCAATATCAGCTGCAATAATAGAAGTTTCAAAAGGTGTTATTGCTAAAATCCCCATAGCCCCCAGCGATTTAACACCTACACTTTCATAAACTTCCTGTATAGGAGAGGCTATTACATGAGAAAGGGTAATTTGTTTACCTGGAACGGATTCTTCAATTATTCGAGTAATATTTTCATTTTTTATAAATTCCATCAAATCCCTTCTTTCTTAATGCTTAACTATTGTTACAGGAAAATCATATTCTTTTAGCCATGATTCTATTTGTTTTAACTCATTATCAGTTAAACTAGGATCTCCTTCTATTGGATATTCCATATCTAGCTGATTGTACTTATTAACTCCTAATTTATGATAAGGTAACAGGTCTATTCCTTTAAAGTTCTCATAATCCTTATATGGTTTTAAAAATTCAATTACTGCTTTTATTTCTTCCTTGCTGTCATTAATGTCTTTAAGCATTGGCATTCTTACATGAACATTAAACCTACTGTCTAATAATTCTCTAAGATTTTTTAATATTAATTCATTATTAACACCTGTTAAATTATTATGTTTAATAGGGTCCATTTGTTTAATGTCAAATAAAAATAAGTCAACATATTCAGCAATTTCTAGAAGTTTTTCTGTTTTTACATAACCACAAGTTTCAATTGCAGTATTAATTCCCTCTTCTTTTGAAGCCATTAATAGAGTTTTTGCTGCTTCTGGCTGTGCTGTACACTCGCCGCCTCCTAATGTAACTCCACCTCCGGACATTTCATAAAAGGTTTCATCCTCTTTTATTATTTCTAATAATTCAGATACGGTTTTTCTTTCCCCTGCAATTTCTAAAGCTTCATAATGGCAAGCATCTTTACATTTTCCACAACCTATACAAGTCTTAGTTCTGTCTATTTTATGTTCTTTACTTTCTTTTGATATATAATGTATTCCTTCTGGACATACTTCTACACAAGCACCACAGTTTATACATGCCGATTTTTTTATCATAATGTCAAATCTGTGTTCCAACCCCTCTGGATTGGAACACCATTTGCATCGGAGAGGACAACCTTTGAAAAATACAATAGTCCTAATTCCTGGTCCATCATACATATTATATTTTTGTACATTAAATATCATTGCTTTTCTTTCGATTGTATTTTTTTTGCTCCCCATTTATTTTCTCCATTTTTTATTAAAAACTTGTAAGCATTGTCCTACTTATAATTTCGTCTTGAACATCCTTACATAGTTCAACAAAGAATGCACTATAGCCGGCAACTCTTACTATTAAATCTCTATACTTTTCAGGATGTTTCTGTGCATCGATTAATGTTTCATTATCTAGGTAGTTAAATTGCATTTCCCCATTTCCCATTAAACAAGCAGATCTTAATAGGGTTATTAAACTTTCTTCTCCTTCTGGAGTATCTAATATACCTGCCATAATCTTAAAGTTATGCACCATACCTATATTCATATTGTCATTAGCCATTTTTGATACGGATTTTATAATAGCTGTAGGCCCTTTAAAATCTGCACCTTGACTTGGACTTATACCATCTGATAATGGTAACCATGCATTTCTACCATTTGCTGTAGCACCTGTCATTTGTCCAAAAGGTGTGTTATTGGAAATTGATAAGGTACCATGACTCAATCTAGAATATAATGTTTTGTATTTTCTATGTTCATTTTCTGTAAAGTTTACTAAATCTGAAGCTATTAAATCTGCATAATCATCATCGTTACCATATTTAGGTGCATTTAAACAGTCTTTTCTAATTTCTTCATAACCTACAAAATCTGCCTTTAATGCTTCATTTAATTCTCTTAAAGTATATTTCTTATCATCGAAAACCAATTTTTTAATTGCTGCCATTGAATCAACATAAGTAGCTAGGCCTGACCAAATAACACCAGGTCCAAAGTTATACATAGCTCCACCTGCTGAAACATCTTTTCCCTTTTCCATACATCCTTCATACATTATGGACATTAATGGCTTTGGTGCTAAATCTTTATGAACTCTTTGAGAAATAACAGTAGCAACACTGCTCCATTTAGTAATATATTTTATTTGTTCCTTTACTGCTTCTTCAAATTCCTCATATGTTTTAAATGATTCTAAATCTCCTAAATCTGGACATACTTGTTTTCCATACCATAATGGAACACCTCTATTTAATACTAGTTCTATACAAATAGGCCATTGAGTGTAAGCTGTAGAAGTCCATTGATATAACCTACCAGCTTTTTGAGGCTCTACACATCCCATTAAACAATAATCTCTAGCATCCTCAATAGAAACGCCTTTAGCCAACATCATCTTTATATGTGCATCATCAAAGTGACAAGCTGGGAATCCCATACCGGATCTAACAACATCTACTATTTTCTTTAAATATTTTCTTGGTGATTTATTGTGTATTCTACAAGCTAATGATGGTTGATATATTTTTACATGTCTAACAGCATCCATTAAAAGATAGGTTAAATCATTTGTTGCATCTCTACCATCTCTTGTAACTCCACCTACACACATATTTACAAATGGTTGGTAACCTGCAAAGAATTTAGAACCACCTTCACTAGTTATCCACATCATTTCTGACATTTTAATTAACATACATCCAGCTAGTTCAAAGGCTTGATAGTCATTTAATCTTCCAGATTCTATATCGTTTTTATAATAAGGATACATATACTGGTCAACACGGCCTATAGACATACCTGTTTGATTTTCTTCAACTACTAATAATGATTCTATTGTCCAAACTGCTTGAATAGCTTCCCAGAAGGTTTCAGGTTTATTTGCTGGCACTTTAGCATTTACTTCTGAAATTTTTAACAATTCAGCTTTTCTCTTAGGATCTCTTTCCTTTGATGCTAATTCCGCTGCATATTCTGACATTCTTTTTGCGTAGATCATTACCCCTTCTGTTGTATCTACAATAGATTTATAGAAATATATTTTTTCTATGTCTTCTGGATTTTCATAATCAAGTTCTTTCAAATGTTCTATAGCTTCTTTTTGAATATCCTTCATACCTTTTTTCATTAAAATTACATCGTAACCAGGATTTGAGTCTCCACCACCATTTAGTGCATGGTATGAGCAATCGGAAACAAAAGATTCTCCTGACAACTCCCAAACTCCAGCTTCCCTGTATTGATCTTCGCAGTACTCATCTACAGATTTTCCTTTCCAGTAAGGGAATAATTCCTCTTTCATTATTCTCTTATCTTCTTCGGATATATAGAAAGGATCTTGAGGTCTATCTCCAATTGTCTCTAACTCATCTTCCATCCATCTCCAAGCTATATCCGGTGAAAAAGCTCCGGCTCTAGGAGCTCCATTTGGTGCTCCTACAATTAACTCATTATCTTGAATAACAAGAGGTGCTGTTTCACAACAATATTTAAAACATTTTGCCCTTAATAGAATTTTAGGCATTCCTGGGTTCTCTTTGGCAATTTTTGTAATAGCCCTAGCCCTATGAGTTGTTATTGTTGGTGTATGTGTTAAGTATTTTTCTTTTAATTTTGCAAGTCTTTCTGTTATTCCATTAGGTATTTCACTACCTTCATAATCTATAACTACATCTTTTGTACTTCTGTCATTATTATTGGAAAATTCATCTGAAATAGATTCAAACATCTTCACTAATGACGCTCTTTCTTCCTCTGACATATCCTTTGTAGCTTCAGCAAGCTTTACTGAAAACTCTTGTAAGTTCATCTATTTTCCTCCCTTAATTTGATAGTTGATTTAATATTTCTTTTAAAATATCCATTAAATCATCTTTTTTATAAGCTATTTTTTCTTCTCCGTATCCAACTTTTCTTGTATATCTTAAATTTGTTGGATTTAAATTATCTTCTAAAAATCCTAAACCAGTTGTTAATCCACCAAGTATTACCGATGGAAATAAATCACTAGTTATGCCCATAGCCCCTAACGAAGCTCCAGTATTTACTAAAATTCTTGCTACGGGTTTTATCATTATAAATTGTTTAATTACAGAACTATCATTTGAATATATAGCTAAGGTATGACCCTTACTTTCAAACAATAAATTAAGACATTTTTCACAAGCATTAATCCAATCATTTTCCACATAATAGGAAATAATAGGACATTTTAATTCCTTTGAATATGGATTAAAGTCTGAAATATATTTTTGTTCTGAAACTAAAATACTAGATCCTTCAGGTATGTTAAAACCTGCTCTTTTAGCTAAAAATTCTGCAGATTTTCCTATATATTCCTCATCTAATGCTTCATTTTTCAGTATTAAATCTATTAGGGCTTCTTCTTGACTCTCCGTCATAAAATAAGCACCCTGTAGTTTCATTTCTTCTTTTACTTTTGAAGCTATAGTAATATCTGCAACTACAAATTGCTCAGCTCCTGGTAAAATTCCATTATTGAATTTTCTACTATCTATAATATTTTTAACAGCATTTTGTATATTAGCTGTCCTTTCAATAAAAACCGGACTTGCTCCTGTAGCTCCATAAATTTGTGGTTTTGAAATATTGGATAGTTCATAATTATATTTTTCCAAACCTATATTAATAATTAGATCTACACTTTCACTATTTATTAATTCAACAACTCCCTTTCTGGAAGATGTTGTTAGACAACTAACTGTATCTTCTGGAAGTCCTACTTTTTCTGCTATATATGAAAATACCTCTACTATTTTTCCTACTATTTTTTCCGCTCTTTTTGTAGGAGCAAATATTATTGTATTTCCAGTCTTTATTCCATTTAAGATAATATTTATAACTGCAGTAGCCGGATTAATAGATGGACAAATTGCAACAATAGTTCCTAAAGGAATACCTACTTCTAAAATTTCTCCATTATTGTTTTCCTTTAAAACACCTATGTATTTTTTATCTATTATTTCTTCATATATTAATTTAGACATTATTTTTATTTCATTATATTCATCTTCAATATTTCCATATCCAGTTTCTTCTACTGATAGTTTTGCTAAATTCATAAATTCATCTTTGATTTTTTCATAAAATAACTCTACTATTTCATTAAGTTTATTTTGTGAAAATTGTAGTAATGATTTTTTTGCAATATTAGAATTTTCCAACAATATACGCGCTTCCTGAATTGATACTAAATCCTTATCAATAAATTTCATATATTTTCTCCATTATTCTCTAAGTTGTTTTTCTAGAGAGTATTTTTCAATTATTTTTTCAAGATCGGTATGTGGTCTTGCAATAACAACTGAACTGTAAACTTCTGCCCCCATATTTTCCACTGCTTTTACACCAGCAGAAACAGCTGTTTTACATGCTCCTACATCGCCTCTTACAATAACAGAAATATATCCTGAAGCAACATTTTCATATCCAACAACTTCAACATTGGCCGACTTACACATTGCATCTGCTGCTTCAAGAACAAAGACCAAACCAAATGTTTCTATTAGTCCGATTGCCTCACCTACCATATTTCCTCCTTAATCAATTCGTGTCTATATCATGTACTGAAACTATATCCCCTACACTAGAAATAGGTCTTGGCATTACATTTTTAGCTGTTAAAGTCCCTATTTCACTAGCTGCCTTTGCTCCAATCTCGACTGCAGCTCTTACTGCAGCAACATCACCTTTAATCATTACTGTAACTAAGGTTGAGCCTATATTTTCGTATGATACTAATTCAACATCTGATGCTTTTAACATCTTATCGGCAGCTTCAAGAGCAGGAACAAGTCCAATAGTTTCTATTAATCCTAAGGCCTCTTCACCTCGATATCTCATTTCTCTTCTCCTTGTATAGTAAAATACTTATTTTTTTAATATATATTTTTCTATGGTGTTTTTTCCTTCATCATTTATTGAATAATATATGGCCAATTCTCCATTGTTATCTAGCTCATAATTTACTAACTCAATTAACTCATTTGCTTCCAAGGCCATTAAATGCTCTAAAAACATATCTTTAGTAAACTGCCCTTCATTGCCATAATCATTTTTTAGTTTTTCCATTATTTCTGAAACATCTGCTTTTTCTACATTGTATAAATATTTTAAAACAGCCGTTCTAGCTGGTAATAACATACTTAACTCTCCTTCCTAAATAAATCTAAAGGATTCATTGTTACAGTTACTGCTCCTACAATTATAAGAATTGATCCTATTACAATAGTTGATGTAAGTTCTTGACCTAAAAACAGGATTGAGAAAAACACTCCCCAGAAAGCATATGTAACATTTAATGACATACCAACTGCCGTTCCAACTGTTGAATTTGCCTTATACCATGATAAAAATGATGCTGCTGCACATAAACCTGATGCAATTAACCAAAATATTGGTGTTGTAGCCTCAAATGTTGCTTTCAATAATGGCAATTCTTTTATAATAGGTAGAATTACTACTAAAATTACTATTCCCGATAACAATTCCCTTATATTAACTGCAATGTCTGAATCTAAAAGGGAACCTCCATAACTTGAGATTACACCTTCTAAGCCCCAGCTTATAGCTGCAATAAAAGCACATATAATTCCTAATGTAAAATTAGGTGCGGCTTCCGGTTTTACTAAATTTATAACGATTGCCCCTGATATTACGATTAGCATTCCAAAGGCAACTCTTTTTGTTGGTTTCTGTTTTAAAAATATCCAAGCAAATATTGCCCCAAATAATCCACATGTTGCTGAAATAGGTATTGCATAAGCTCCAGCATTTGCTAAACCTACTAAATATGCACCATTTGCAATTGGCCCGCCAAGTAAAGAGCCCAATACAATCATTTTCCCAGGAAATGTATTAAGACTTCTTCCCATTTCTTTTATTCTTCCTTTTTTAAGGTTATAGAAAGTAAGCCAAATCCCTGCAAAAAGATCATTTAATCCGCAAGCTACCATAGGAGCTGCTAAAATTCCTATAGCACTTATTAATGGTTCTTGTCCACTTGCTATTGAAACTAAAGTCGAATATATTCCATATGTTAAACCTGAAATAACCCCCATGGCTATTCCTTTTCTTCTAAATTTATCGTTTACTGATTTCATCTTTAAATCAGCTGTTGCTATTCTACCTTTGTATCCTTCCATAAAATAAACTTACCTTTCTGCTTTAATTAAAATTTACAATCTTATTTCTCAGCCTTCATTTCTGGAACTATCGTATCAACTTCTTGATGTGGTCTTGGTATAACATGAACAGATACTAATTCTCCAACTCTTTCAGCTGCAGCTGCACCTGCATCTGTTGCTGCCTTTACTGCTGCAACATCTCCTCTAACCATAACTGTTACCAGTCCACCACCTATTATCTCCTTACCTATTAAAGTAACGTTTGCTGCTTTCACCATAGCATCTGCTGCTTCAATTGAACCTACTAATCCTTTTGTTTCGATCATTCCTAATGCGTCAAATTTCATTTTTATTCTCCTTATTAATATTTATTTAGCAATACAAATTCACTAGACTATGTTTATTTATATGTATTAAATTTTGGGGTATATTAATATAAAATTTACAATGTTCTTACAGAATTTAGTTTGTATTGCTATATTGTCTTCAGTTTAACATTACACTTAAGTGGAGAGTCAAATCTATTTTTAAACAAAAAAAGAAACGCTTCTTTTAGCGTTTCTCTTTTATTTATGAATAGGTATTAATATTTCTGTAACAAATTCATTTGAATTTCTTGTTGTCCAATAATCAACTAAGTATCTTTCATAAGATCTGCCTAATGGTCTATAACCTTTATTATTAATCCAATTATGTAATTTTTTATAGGATTCATCTATATTTTTATGTGGTCCAATATGATATATATTTGCATATAAACCACTACTCATAGTATGTTTTTTCAATAATCCTTTACATGGCTTTAATGGAGTTTGCATTATTTTAACATAATCGCTTTCCCCATTCATTTTATCTAAATATGAATCAAACATTAATATAACAGCTCCTGATATTTCATTGTCATGTTTTTCTAAATGTTCAACCCACTCTATATTTATTATGGATTCCATATAATTATAATTAAATTTTTGTTCTAAATAACAATATTTTTTCTCATTTAAATATTTATAACTCGGTTTATCTACTTGATGATCTACTACATACTGAGCCTCTTTTATTAATTCATGCCATTCCCTTGTAGCCTTGTAACTATTATCTAATTCTTCTCTTAAACTTTCCAGCTCTCTTGACTTATCTGCTAATTTTTCCCTTATTCTGCTTTTTGTATCACCTGATATTACGTCTTTCATCTCATTTAATTTAAAACCCATTTGTTTATAGTACTTTAATACTGGAACATTTAATAAAGTCTCTTTACTATAGTATCTATATCCTGTTTCTTCATCTATTTTATCAGGTAAAACAACACCTGTATCGCTATAGTAGCGAAGCGTTTTCTTACTAATTTTACAAATTTTGCTGGCTTCTCCAATTAAGTACATCTTATCATCTTCAATTTTCATAATCCTCTCCTAAATTAAATGTACTAATTACCTATTCATATTATTATTCTATACTTTCCACCTATGGGGAATGTCAAGAAAGTAATAATCTTTTATTATATTATAACCTTTAATTTGAATTTCCCTATTTTTAAGTATTCTAAAAAAATTAAGAAAATTAAACTCCTTAATATTATTATATAATTAATTATTTATTTAACTATATTCTAGTATTTATATAACGCCTTTTCACTTTTCACAATTTAAATTGCTAATATTTATAAATAAATAATATCAAAGTGATTTAGCTCATTTTAATATAAGCTTTATTAGGTTACAATTATAAAAATAATTAAATACCTAACTAAATTTACATAAATACATAATAATACGTGATCAGGTTCACTGATATTCATTATTAATTAAGCTATAATTACTATGCAAGGATAAAATTTTTATTTGCAATACCTACTATTTAGATAGGATTTAGTTGTTTAAAATATATAGCCCATTTATTTACAAATTAAGGAGATTTTATGAAAAAAGAATGGATAGGATTTTCAAATGGTAATTGGCAAAAAAAAGTTGATGTAAGAAATTTTATTCAAGAAAATTATACTGAATATAAGGGAGACGACAATTTCCTATGCTCTCCTACTGAGTCAACAAAAAAACTTTGGGATATTGTAACAGATTTACGTAAACAGGAAAGAGATGCCGGTGGAGTATTGGATATGGATACAAAAATCATATCTACTATTACTTCCCATAAAGCCGGTTACCTAAATAAAGATTTAGAAAAAATTGTTGGTTTTCAAACAGATAAACCTTTTAAAAGGTCCTTACAACCTTTTGGTGGTATAAGAATGTCCCTTGCTGCATGTAAGTCCTATGGCTACGACATCGATAATAATATTGTTGATATTTTTACAAAATACAGAAAAACTCATAATAGTGGAGTTTATGATGTTTATACAAGTGAAATGAGAAAGGCAAGGAAATCAGGTATTATAACCGGTCTTCCTGATGCCTATGGTAGGGGAAGAATAATCGGTGACTACAGAAGACTTGCCCTATACGGAGCAGACTTTTTAATTGAAGATAAAAAAAATCAATTGCTTAGTACTGAAGGAATGACAATGAGCGATGAAAATATAAAACTAAGAGAGGAGCTTTCTGAACAAATAAGAGCTTTAAATGAAGTAAAGGAATTAGGTGAAATTTATGGTTTCGACATTTCCAATCCTGCTAAAAATGCTCAAGAGGCTATTCAATGGTTATATATTGCCTATTTAGCTGCAGTTAAGGAGCAAAATGGTGCTGCTATGAGTATTGGAAGAACTTCAACTTTCTTAGATATTTATATTGAAAGGGATTTGAAAAATGAAACTTTAACCGAAAAAGAAGCCCAAGAATTAATTGACCATTTTATAATGAAGTTAAGACTTGTAAAATTTGCAAGAACTCCGGAATATAACGAATTATTTTCCGGTGACCCTACTTGGGTAACTGAATCAATTGCCGGAATGGGAGCAGACGGAAGGTCTTTAGTTACTAAAAATTCCTTTAGATATTTACACACTTTAGTAAATTTAGGAACTTCCCCAGAGCCAAATTTAACAGTACTTTGGTCTCCTAAACTTCCGGAGAATTTTAAAAGATACTGTGCTAAAATTTCTATTTTAACCTCATCTATACAATACGAAAATGACGAACTAATGAGACCAAATTTAGGTGACGATTATGCAATAGCTTGTTGTGTTTCTTCCATGGCAGTTGGAAAGGAAATGCAGTTTTTTGGAGCTAGGGCAAATCTTGCTAAATGTTTACTATATGCAATTAATGGCGGAGTTGATGAAAAGTCAAAGGTACAAGTTGGACCAAAATATAGACCGGTAAATACAGAATATTTAGATTATGATGATGTAATGGAAAAATATGACAGTATGATGGAATGGTTAGCAGAACTATATGTTAATACTTTAAATGTTATACATTATATGCATGACAAATACGCTTATGAAAGAGTGCAAATGGCCTTTCATGATAGAGATGTAAAAAGATATTTTGCTACAGGTATTGCCGGACTTTCTGTTGTTGCTGACTCCTTATCTGCTATTAAATATGCAAGGGTTAAACCAATTCGTGACGAAGATGGGATTATTACTAACTATGAAATAGAGGGTGATTATCCAAAATATGGAAACAATGACGATAGAGTTGATGAACTTGCTGTTGATTTAGTAGAAAGATTTATGAACAAAATTAGAAAACACAAAACATACAGAAACTCTATACCAACAATGTCAATATTAACAATTACTTCAAATGTAGTTTATGGTAAAAAAACCGGTTCTACTCCTGATGGCAGAAAGGCTGGAGAACCATTTGCTCCAGGGGCAAACCCAATGCACAGAAGGGATAAAAAAGGTGCCTTAGCTTCTTTATCATCTGTTGCAAAGTTGCCTTTTAAAGATTCACAAGATGGTATATCCAATACTTTTTCAATTGTACCAGATGCTTTAGGAAAAGAATTAAATATACTACAAGGGGATTTAGAGTTTGAATTTGAAAATAAAATTTGTGAATCCTGTGAGATTCCAAATTTAGACCTAGATTAACTGAAAAGGAGGCATTAATGAAAGTTAATAATTCACAAATAGATAATTTAGTTGCTATGTTAGATGGCTATTCTGAAAAAGGTGGTCACCATTTAAATGTAAATGTATTTACAAAAGATACTTTATTAGATGCTCAAAAGCATCCTGAGAAATATCCTCAATTAACCGTAAGAGTTTCCGGTTATGCCGTAAACTTTATAAATCTAACAAAGGAGCAGCAAGACGATATAATTAATAGAACTTTCCATGAGGGAATGTAGTATGAAAGGTTATATTCATTCTATTGAAACCTTTGGAACAGTTGACGGGCCAGGTATAAGATATGTAATTTTTATGCAGGGTTGTCCAATGAGATGTTTATATTGTCATAATCCCGATAGTTGGAAATTCCATAGGAAAAATGGCAAAACCGTTGACGAAATACTAGAGGACTATAATAGATATAAACCCTTTTTACACAAGGGTGGTATTACCGTATCAGGTGGAGAAGCACTCTTACAAATTGATTTTTTAATTGAACTTTTTGAAAAAGCTAAAGAAGAAAATATACACACATGCTTAGACACCAGTGGAGTTCCTTTTAATAGAAGTGAAAAATATTTAAACAAAATAGACCAGTTACTTAAAAATGTTGATTTAGTTCTTTTAGATATAAAACACATTAATGATGAAGAGCATAGGAAATTAACAGGAAGAAGTAATAAGGAAGTCTTGGATTTTGCTAATTACTTGTCTGAAAAAAACATCCCTGTATGGATAAGACATGTAATAGTACCAAATATAACCTATAAAACAGAATACCTTTTAAAACTTGGAGAATTTTTAGCAGAGTTAAATAATATAAAAGCTGTAGATATACTTCCCTATCATACAATGGGAGTTTCTAAATATAAAAATTTAGGAATTCCCTATCCCTTAGAGGGAACAGAAGCTTTAACTAAGGAACACGCTAGAAAGGCTTATGATATTGTAATGTACTCTATGAAGAAAAAAAGAGCAGAATTGAAAAATAAAAATATAGCATAAAAACATGGTTATTTGACCATGTTTTTATGCATTTAAAGGAATTATTATATTTACAATAGCTCCTTTGTTTCTATTATTTCCGATTATTATTTCTCCACTAATTTCTTTTAAAACTTTATTACTATAATAAAGACCTATACCTGAATGAGAATTCGTATTTTTGTTTCTGCCTTTATCTTCAGTATAAAAAATTTCCTTTCCTCGTACTAAAGCTTCTTCTGAAAATCCCTTTCCATCATCAAGAATAGTAAATATTAATTTTCCTTCTGCATTCAATTTTAAAACTACAGTATTTTCAGCTCTTTCTAAAGCATTCACTACAACATTATTCAAGGCTCTTTTTAATCTTTCTTCGCTATAATTTAAATATTTTTTCCCATTTAAATCATTTTCTATTATAAGTTTCTTATTATAATATTTTGAAAGCTTTTTAATTTCTAAAAAATATTTATTGAAAAATTCCATCAAATCAAATTCTTTAAAATCATCAACAATATTTTCATCTGTAATATTTTTCAATTCTTCTAAATACTTCTGTATTTTTAATGTATTTTCATAAATATAAGCTATATCCTCTTTATTTTCACCTTCTTCTTCCAATAAAAGCTCAGTTTCTCCCTTTATTACCGTTAATGGGGTTTTTATATCATGCATTAATGCCTGCATTTTTACTTTGTTTTCTTCTTCTTTTTCCCATTGCTGTTTTAAACTATTTTTTAAATTTTCTTGCATATAGGAAATTCCCTTTAAAAGTTCGTTTACTTCATATATTTCGCTTTCCTCTAAGGAGAAATTTAGATTATCTATATTCAAATTCTTTATTATCTCCTCTGTTTGCTGGAAATTTCTACTTATTTTTTTTGAATTTCTATAGGCTAAAATATAGATACATAATAGTATTTCCACTACCATTAAAATAATCCCCAGTGCTTCTATATTAGGAAGATATCTTTGTAATACTTCATTTTTATATTTAGCTTTAAAGGAATAAACAAGTATTAAAAGGCTATCTCCCCTTTCTATAGCCTTAATATATTTCCCTTGTCCTATAGCATTCTCTCCCTCTGTATAGGTTTCATATACCAGTTTTTCATTTTCTAAATTACCTTCCTCATATTTTCCATCTTTGGTGAAAACTCCATAAACCGCTGGAAATTTCAAAATTTTCTCTGGTTTACTATCCTCTTTTTTCAATTCGTCTATATTTTCACTTATATTAGCCTCTTCTTCATTTGCTGGGTAGACTAAACCGAATTTTATAGTCATTGTTATAAGACTTAAATTTAACAATACTATTAAAATGGAAATTAACACTATTTTTATAGTGTATTTTAAAAAAATATTTTTAAGTTTCTCACCTTTTATTCTTTCCATCTATATCCAATTCCCCATTCTGTCTTTATTGGTGATATATTATATTTCTTGAATTTACGTCTAATGTTTTTTATATGCTCTGTAATTGTACTATCAAAACTATCTTTATCATAGCCATATATCTTTTCAAATATCTGCTCCCTTGAAAATACCTGATTTCTATTTAAAGCCAAAAGTTCTGCTATTTCATATTCTGAACTTGTTAGATTGATAATATTATCCTTAACAGAAAATTCCTTTCCCTTTATATTTAGTTTGATTTCCCCTAGATTAATATGGTTTACTCTTTCTCTTTTTTCCCTACGAATATGAGCATTTACCCTTGCCCGTAATTCTACAAGAGAAAAAGGCTTAGATAAATAATCATCTCCTCCTAAGCCTAATCCCTTTATTAAAGAATTTTCATCATCTAAGGCTGTAAGAAAAATTATAGGTCCATCAAAATCCTCCCTTATATTCTTACAGATTTCAAATCCGTCAACTTCCGGCATCATAACATCAAGTAATATTAGATCAAATTCTCCCAAGTCCATTGTAAAAATATCCTTGGGATCTTGTTCCGTTTTTATTACATGACCTTCTTTTCTTAAAGCTTTATCTATTACTTTTAAAATTCCAATATTGTCATCTACAGCTAAAATCTTTGCCATTTTTTATTCCTCTATATTGTTTCCTTCCCAACTTCTATACCAAAACAATAAAAACAAAACAATTATAATCGTTACAATAAGTACTATTGTTTTTGAAAAATAATCTATATTTATTTTTATATTCTGTAATTTAATTATACTATAATATCTTAACGATCGTGATATCCAAGAGCAAGGGAAAAACTTCCATAAATAATCCCCTAATCTTGTTAAAAAAACTGCATTTATCATAGCTTCTATTGCCCCTAGAAAAATTGAAATATTTCTTGAAAATCTCATATCTACAAAAAAATGGACTAAATAAGTAGGTAACATTGTTACCGTTAAAATCAATATGGATTTTAATACTAATTCCATATAGTTGAAATTTCCTATAAGCAATTCATATAGAAATACTGAAAAAACAATTGCCAAAAACCCCATTACCCAAAGTCTAAATATTTTAGTAAAAAAATACTTGAGCTTATTTTCATTTAACAATATACCTTTAAAATTTCCAGCCTGTCTTTCTTGCTCTATATTTATTGTTACAACTATGGAAATCATAAAAGGTAGTCCTATGGATATTAAATCCAACAAGTATATTATTTGTCTAAATTCGCTAAATCCATACAAAAAACTAAGAAAAAGCATTCCCAACACCAATATTATTGGTGCTAGTAAATGGATTAAATACTCTCCTGATTTTTTTGCCTTTAAATTTTCCGTCCTTATAAACTTAATCATTTTACCAGCTTCCTTCTATTCCATAGTTTTATTAATAAAAATGAAAAAATTAAAAATACACTTATATTTATCCCTATTGATAAACCCATTTGCGAAATTGAAAGTAATGGTATTTCACCATTATTTAATACTCCATTAGGCTGTATTTTAAAAATAGTTGACATTAGCATTGAGGTAATGGAAAATGGATTATATAAGGCAACTTCCGTTTTCCACATTAAACCATCTAGTATGTTAAATATAATAATTCCACCAACTGTTACAAGTAAATAGGAAAACTTCTTAACCAATAATCCTACCATTGGTACTAAAAACAAATAGCTTATATTAATGATTAAATTTCCCAATATAATATTTAAAATACCTGTTCTAATTTCAAAATCAAAAAATTTACTGTAGACCAATATTAAAATTAATACCAATATTGTAAATATAACTGTTGATATAAGAGAACATATAGCAACTGTTACAAGCTTTGCAAGACCTAATTTCTCAGTGTCCTCTACCGATAACAAAAGTCCCTTATATTCATTTTTTTTATCATTTTGTCCAAATATATTTCCTGTAATTAAAACCAATATAGTTGGAAAGAATAATATATACCACCAGTTTAAAGCAATATCCAGCATATAGTATTCTCCCGCTACAACTGCAAGTACCATTGCAACAAAGGGAATTCCAACAACTATTTTCATTGTAGAAGTCCTTTTTAATTTTAAAAGTTCAGCCTTTACATAATTAAACATAAGCCTCACCCTTCCTTATGATCTCCATAAATGTTTCTTCTAAACTATGAGTTTTATCCAAATTTTCCTCGTACTCCAATTTGCCATTATAAATAATTCCTATTGTATCAGCAACCTGCTCTACTTCTGTTAAAATATGAGATGAAAGTATTACCGTTATACCTTTTCCAGGAAAGGATTTTATTAGTTTTCTTAATTCTTCAATACCTAAGGGGTCTAAGCCATTTGTCGGTTCATCTAATATTAATAAATCTGGCGATTTTAAAAGAGCTATGGCAATTCCTAACCTTTGCTTCATACCAGTGGAATACTTTTTAGCTATTTTCTTGTCCTTTTTCTTTAAGCCTACAAGTTCTAATAATTCAGTAAAATCCTTGTTTTCTAAATTATTCATTAAAGCATAAACTCTTAAATTCTCCTCTGCTGTTAAATTCGGATAAATAGCTGGCGACTCTATTAATGCTCCGATTTTTCGTATGTCCTCTTTTTTCCACAAGCTATTTTCAAAATATATGCTACCTGATGTTGGTTTGCTAATTCCGCAAATCATTTTTAACAATGTGGATTTTCCTGCCCCATTTGGACCTAAAAGTCCATATATAGTATTTTTTTTAAGATTTAAATTAATATTATTATTACTTTTTTGTTTTCCATAAATCTTTGTTAAATTTTCAGTTTTTAAAATATATTCCATAATTTTCCTCCTTTTTATTTATAATTAAATATTAATAAATAAATATAAGGAAAATATAAGGAAGTTAAATATTTTCTTAATTATAAATACCTAAGTTTTTAAATAAAAAATATATGTATTAACATTTAATAATAAAACATTAATTTCATAATTGATATACATTTCTAAAATCGGGTATAATATTTAAGTAATTTCAAAAAATCTTCACTTGGAATTACGACTAATATTGTAGGATTAATTAATTTCCTACAAAAAATGAAAGGAGTTGTATTTATGATTAATGAATCATTTTTTACCCAATTTTTAAAGCTAAGTAATTTTTATACTATTTCAGCTATTATTGTATTAGTAATTTCTTTATTATTTTTAAAATATTTGAAGAGTAAAAAATTAAGCTTTTCTAAACGTATGATTATTGCCTTAATATTAGGTTTAGGAATTGGGATTGCCATCGATTTAATTGGTGGAGAAAATACCGTTTATTTAGAATATGGTCGAGTTGAAATTTCATCTTGGTATGGACTTATTGGTACAGGCTTCCTTAAATTAGTTCAACTTTTAGCTATTCCAGTAGTATTTTTATCTATAATAAAAGTTGTAATTGACGTTCAGGGAAACAGACTTAGGACATTAACAGGAAAAACATTTTTTGCTTTATTAGGAACTACTGCCATATCTGCTATTGTTGGTATAATAGTTGTTAAAATATTTAACTTAAACGGAGCAACTTTTGCAGGGGAATTAACAGAACAAAAAATGGCAGCAATGAGTAATGTTGCTACCCAATCCTTCCCTGAATTTTTCTTAAATCTTGTACCTAACAATATTTTTGCTGTTATGGGAGATAATGGAAGTATAGTTTCCGTTGTAATTATTGCAGCTTTATTTGCTGGAGCAATAAGATTTTTAAAGGTGAAAAAGCCAAAGGAAGTAGAGCCTTTTGTTACCTTATTAGAATCATTAAAGGTTACCGTTAACTCTGTATTAACAAATATTATAAAACTTATGCCCTATGGTGTAGTTGCCTTAGTATCTAATACTATAATTTCCAATGGACTAAAATCCATTTATGGAATGTTAAGCTTTATAGGTGCACTTTATGTTGGTGTAATAATAATGTTGTTAGTCTATGTAGTAATTTTAATAGCAGTAGGTGCAAACCCTATAACATTTTATAAAAAAGCCTTTACAACATTATTATTTGCATTTTCTTCTCGTTCAAGTGTAGGTACCCTACCTTACACCTTAAAAACTTTAGAAAATGATTTAGGAGTTTCTAACCAAACTTCAAACTTTGTAGCAACTTTAGGAACTTCCATAGGAATGAATGGCTGTGCCGGAGTATTCCCTGCAATGTTAGGTGTTTTAATAGCATCTGCTGTTGGTACAGAAATGACATTTTCCTTCTATATGCTAGTAGTAGTCGTAGTAACAGTAGGCTCTATTGGTATAGCTGGCGTTCCTGGAACCGCAACTGTTGCAGCTACAGTTACTTTAAATGGATTAGGATTTGGCCATACTATTTCAAGTATTGGAGCTGTTTTTGGAATAGATCCAATTATAGATATGGGACGTACATTATTAAATGTAGCCGGCTCCATGGTTTCAGCAATTCTTGTAGATAAATGGGAAGGTACTTTTAATAAAGAAAAATATAATAGCCCAATGGAAAAAAATTCTGAAGAAGAATAAATAAAAGCTTATATCCTATTTAAAGGGTATAAGCTTTTTCTATTAAAAATAAAATAATTCTTCAAACTTTTTATCTAAGGCTATACATAAAATAAGGGCTAATTTAGCTGTTGGATTAAATTGTCCTGTTTCTATTGAACTAATGGTATTTCTTGAAACACCGACTAGGTCTGCTAGTTTTTGTTGGGAAAATCCTTTTTCTGTACGAACTTTTTTCAAATTATTATGTAGTATTAATTCTTCTTTTTTCATAATACTTCCTTAAATTGAAATAACAAATTTATATGTATATATGAAATACATAATTACATTAGCTAAAAAAGCTACTCCATATAAAATTGAAGATATAATATATTTTTTATCCTTAATTTTCCTATATATAAATAACTGATTGGCGGAAAGACATCCTAAAAGTATTGCTATGAATTCAAAAAATGGAATTCCTTGTTTTAATTTACCAATATCTGAAAATATTGGTTTTGAAATAGCAAAAAACAAACATAGTATAGCAACAACTATCATAGATTTATTCATAGCCTTTAGAAAAACCCTATCTTCATATTCTTTAATTTTTTCATTTCTTGCCCTATTTAAAATTTCTTCCTTATTTAAATTTTTCATTTTGATCTCCTTGCTATATTTTTAAAGTTGATTTTATATGAATTATAAAAGATATTATAAATAAAACTAAATATATGCAAATTAATATTATACCAACCTCTTTACTACTATTTTTATATTCGTATTTATATTTATAAAATTTTTCAATAAATTCTATGCCAGTGGATATTACTAATATAGCGGATATTACTCTTATATCAAAATCAATAATAGCATTAAAAATAAATAGTCCAAAAACTAAGGTGTAAATAAAAATAATTCTCTTTCTATTATATTTATTCTTTAAATATTCTTCTCCTTCGTCTTTGTTTTCATTTCTTGCTCTATTTAGTATTTCTTCCTTATTTAAATTTTTCATTCTGACCTCCTTGCCAAGTTTACTTGGTAAATACATTATAATCTCGCCAAGTTTTCTTGTCAATAGATATGTAAAAAAACTATATACAATTTTGCATATAGTTTTTTAACCATTTATTTTCAACTTCGACCAAATAAAACAGGTATATACCTATATAAATTTACTAATTTCCCAAATATTTTCAATTTTATTTTTACAATTTAAATTTATTCCAAAAAATTTTACTCCAATATTTTCTGCTAGTTCCATATCACATTTAGAATCCCCTATAAATATGGATTCACTCATGTCTATACTAGGATATTTTCTATTGGCTTGTTCTATCATTCCTATTTTTGGCTTTATACAATTGCATTTTTCTTCTCTTGAATGAGGGCAGTAAAATATATCCTCTATATTTATTCCATTGTCTTTTAATATTTCTAGTAATTTAATATTAAAGTCCTTATATTGTTTTGTTGTTATGTAGTTTTCCCCAATTATATATTGATTTGTTATAATAATAAATTTAAATCCCTTATTTTGTAAATATTTAAGTCCTTCTATTGAGCCAGGTAAAATTTCAGGCTCCTCTATTTTGCTCCATTGTTCGTCTTTATAGTCTTTGTTAATTGTTCCATCTCTATCTAAAAATGCTACTTTCATTTATTTTTCCTTGCTACAAATACATACCTATGTTCTGTTCCTTCTATAAATCCCTTTTCTTCAATATCCCTATCTATTGCAATAAGTTCGTCTATGGACCTATCTACAGAAAAATTTGGAAATTCCCACTCTATAATTTTAGCAAAATACACTAAAGCTCCTGTATCGAAAAATTTTATTGGTGTAAAGGACTCATTGCTGTAGATAATTTCAAAATCATTTTTTTCTAAATTAGGTAAAACCCTACTTAAAATATTATCCGAATATTTAGGTTTAAAATCCTTAATAAGCCTTTTAGAAAGGTCCCCATCATTTTCTCCACCGATTTGTTGACTTATAAAATATCCACCAGGTTTTAGTACTCTTGCTACTTCTTCTATTTTAAAAGACTCATGTCTATTTAATACCAGGTCAAAGGATTTATCTGGAAAGTTTAATATTTTATCGTCTGTTACAAACTCAACTTCTATTCCCATTGGAGATAATTTTTCTTTACAAAGTTTAAAGTTAGGTAAATATCCTTCTGTTACAGATATTAAGTTTGGATTATGTTTTAGTGATAGTACAAACTCTCCACCACCTGTTCCCATATCCAGTAATTTATAATCCTTCTTTAAATATTTTTCTATAATTTGTCTATAATCCCAAGGAATTTTTTCATCTTCCCATCTGCCTTTTAAATGTGAAAAATCCCAACCTTGAAAGGAAAATTTTTCTTCAGCCTTCCAACTTTTAATTTTATTTTCTAAATCCATGTAACCACCATCCTTAAACAATAAAAATCCTTAGTCTAAGTATAGCTTAAACTAAGGATTTTTTTAATTACATTTCTTTTAATATTTCTGACAATGCCGGTTGTCCAAATACATTATATGTTTTCTTAAATTCTTCTATTTCTTCTTTAGAATAAATTTCTGGATCTAATTTTATATTACTTGTGTCTAATGGATCTGAATATAGAAGTTTTGCATCTAATAATATAGGTTTTTTATTACCGGATTTTTGAAGTTTCATTATTTCGTCCATTGCCTTATTTAATTCTTCAATATTTTTAACTGTATAGGATATTGCTCCCATTCCCTCTGCAGTTTTTGCCCAATCTACATCGGTAATATCTACACCATACATAAAGTCCTTTTGTATTTGGGCATGTTGAATAAATCCGTAGGAACCATTACTTAATACTATATTAATAATTGGAAGTTCGTATCTTACCTGAGTAATAATCTCTTGCATATTCATGGCAAATCCACCATCGCCTGATATACTCCAGACCTGTCTTTCAGGATTTGTCAACTTTGCTGCAATACTGTAGGGAAGTCCTACTCCTAGAGTTGCAAACCAGCCACTTATTACATGCCTTCTCTTCTTGTTTAAAGGCAACATTCTTACAGAATACATGGTATTATTTCCAACATCTAAACCATAAAAAGCATCTTCTGTAGAACGGTCTCTTATTGCTTTTATTACTGCTTCTGCATTAAGTCCCTTACTGTCATCATCGGCAATATTTTCCAACCAATTATCCCAGTTTTGCTTATTTATTCTACAGGCTTTAAGAAAATCTGTTTCTTCTCTACTATAATCAGACTTTAATAACTCTTCTAAGAATTCTTTTCCATCGGCAACTATTCCCATTTCTACCGGAATTTGTTTACCAATATCCTCTAGATTATTATTTATTTGAACAATTTTTAAATCTTTAGGCCAAAATCTTGCAAATGGGAAATTAGTCCCAACAAATAACATTAAATCAGCCTTATTAATTGCCTCAAAGGCAGGTTTTGTCCCTAGACGTCCAAAGCTACCCATATAATTTTCATGATTATTTGGTGCTACAATTCCTATTGACAGTGCTGAACTTATTATTGGCATGGAAAATTTTTCAGATATTTTTACAACTGTATCCCTACCACCTTTAAGCCCTAAACCGCCATATATTACAGGTCTTTTAGCCTTCTTAATCATTTCTATAACCTTGTTTACATCATCCTTAACAATAGGTTGTTTTTTAACTATTGGAGGTGTTTTCTTCTCTTTCCTAGGACTATAGTCTATTTCCTTTTCAACTAAATCATTTGGTAGTATTACAACAGCTACTCCCTTTTTTGAATAGGCTGTCCTAATAGCTTCTTCAATTAAATTCGGGATTTGTTCTGCAGTTGTAGCCATTTTATTATATACCGCTACATCAGAATAAATAGGAATTTCATCCATTTCTTGAAAGAAATTAGTATTAACATTTTCTGTTGCTGACTGACCTACTATTGCCAGTAAAGGAACTCTATCCATTTTTGCATCGTATAGACCATTGAAAAGATTTGTTCCTCCCGGTGCTGCTGAGCCGTAACAAACACCAATTTCTCCTGAAAATTTAGAATAGGATGTTGCAGCCATTGCACCTGCTGATTCATGACGTACTTGTATATATTCAACCTTGTCTCTTTCAGTATAAAGGGCATCCATTAATCCGTTTACTGAACTTCCTGGTATACCATAAATATGTTTAACATTCCAAGAATGTAAAACATCTACTAAAGCTTGTCCTGCTGTTATTTTCATATGTCCACTCCCTATTAATTATTATAAGAATTACGCTTTATACTAATACCCATTTTATAACTATTTAGTCATAAATAGAATTCCGGAGCAATAGGAATATTTTTCAAAACTCATTTCTACATTAGTAAACCATTTTTTTGTATTGTCGTATATTAAATAATATTCATCATCATCCCAAATATCTATGTCTTTGGTTCTAGCGAATTCCATTTCTTTCTTTGTTTCTGTAATTATATCTGCAATAATTATTGTTCCTTTTTCAATTAAAATATTAAAGGCTTCTTCCAATAATGATTTTTTTGAACTATCTTCTAAATGATGTATTGCGTAATTGCAAATTATTATGTCAAATTTCTTTTTATTTATTTCATCCGGTAGTCCGTTAGCAAAATCCCAGTTTATTAAATTTGCATTTGGAATAAGAGTTTTTGTTTTTTTAAGCATTTCTTTAGAAAAATCTATTCCTGTAATATTATATCCTTTATCATATAATAATTTTGCTAAAGTACCTGTTCCTATTCCAATATCAAGTATATTTTTATAATTTGTTGTTAAAATATATTCTTCAATTCTATTTTGTATTTTTTCATAAGCTGCAAATGGATATTTATTTTCTTTATCACTTTCTCTTACTTGTCTATTATAATTTTTAGCCCAGCTATTAAATTTTTCAATTTCAAAACTATTTTCCTTCAAAATATCTCCTTTATTAGTCCATCTTATATTTTTGTCGTTCTTCCTACCTTTTTACCTTTTATATACTTAAATGATTTTTTTATACTTTTCATAATTTTACCTCCTTTTTATTAAAATTTGTCAATTAAATTGACCAGCTAGGTATTTTGTAATTTATCAATAGTACAATTAATATTTATAACAAAATTTTTCCCAGTCTTTTTACTATATTTTTAAATTTATCCTCCTTTTCAAGAACTGAAAAGCTAGGATTATTTAATATCGGCTCTACTAAAGCCTTTTTTACATCTTCTTCCTTCATAGTATTAGTTGACTGAAATATAAGATTATTTTCAAGCCATTCTTCTAATTTATCGAAAAGTTCTATTCCCTTTAATTGTAGTGGAAAGTCTAAATTTTCAATTATTTCCGTATATTCTTCTAAATATAATAGGGCCAAGTCAATTTTTCCTAATTGAGAGTAACCTAATGCTGTAAGTATATAATAACCTAGGGTAGAATTAGTTAGCATCTGCTTAAAGTCCAATAGGTCAATAATATTTCCACCTAATTTTACAAGTTTTTCAAACCATATTTCATTAACCGGTAATGTAGTTAGCTTTGCAACAATAATTCCTAAAATATTAATGGAATTTTGGTAAAGTAATATTTGAAAGCCATATTCAAATTCATCTAAATCTCCCTTGGCTAATAATGCAGATATATATACTTCATCAAGTCCATTATGAACAGGGGAAAGTAATTTTTCTCCAATACTTATTATTTTATTATATTCCTTTTTTACCATGAAGGTTACAGACTCTATTAGTTCTGCTTCCTCTAAATAAATAGTATTACTGGAAATATTTTTCACCTGGCCTGTAAGCTCAAAGACCTTATTGTAGTATTTTTCTAAATCCTCCTCTTCTTTTACTGAATAGGTTGAATTTAATAACCATTGTGCCATAGATATTAAAAATTTAGCTTGATTCTTATACTGTCTTAAGTAAAAGTTTAATTGTTTAAAAGCTTCTTCTATTCCCTTATTATTTAATAATCTATTTAAATTTTCTGTTAAAACTACTATTTGCTTATTTGTTAAATTCGATTCATAGCATAGTAATTCATCTATTGTAATATTAAATAAGGTTGCTAGCTCAGGTAGCAATAAAATATCGGGATGACTTCTTCCCCTTTCCCATTTTGACACAGAAGCTTTTGTTACTCCTAAGTAATCTGCTAATTGTTCCTGAGTCCAGTTTATTGATTTTCTTTTTTCAGAAATAATATCCCCAAGTTTTAAAACCTTGTTGCTAAATATATTTTCCATTTTCTTCCTTTTCTACTATTAACTCCATTGTTTTTGGTAAATCAAATATTCTCTCTTTTATAAATTCAGGATAGAGATATTCATCTTTTAATTTTTCAAAAGAAAGCCAAGTAAATTCCAATTTTTTATTATTATTTTCATATACTGTAAAGTTTTCCTTATTCTTTAAAACATCATTTTTAATATTAATTAAAAAATAAATACCTAATTCATGATATTTTTCCCTGCTTATATCTTCAATAAAAAATTTTCCACTAACCATAAGGGTCTTTCAATTTTTATATCCGATTTTAATTCCTCTTTAATTTCTCTTTTTATTGCTTCTTCTATTGTTTCATGTAACTTTACCCTACCACCTGGTAGATAGTAGTAGTCTGACTTTCCATCTTTCATAAAAAGTATCTTTTTATTGTTTAAAATTATAGCTCCTACTCTGTAATTAAATCTACCTTTTTCAACTTTTATTTCTATATCCATATTTCCTTCCTTTTGCAATTGCTTAGTTATAGCCTATATCATATAATAAACCTAACTATTAGGATAATTTGCAATGATTAAATAAACCAAAAGGATAATAAGTAATAATACCCCTAACATTTATTATACTGGAGAAAAGCAAAACTCTAAAATTTATAAATAAAGTGCTTTCCAGTATTATTGTTAGTAATACACCTTCTGAAAAAGATACTTTATAATTAATGGTAAAAAAACCAAATTTTTTTGTATACGACTTAACATTAATGAAAAAATAATTAAAGAGGAAAAAATATAAAGATATATAAGAAATAAATATAATTAACTAGGAGTGAAATTATGGTAAATATTGACTATGTAAATAATAAAATGGCTGAAGGACTAAACTGAGGTCAAGTAGTTGTAGATTATTTTACAAAAGATATAGGTATATCTAAAGAATTTGCACATAAGATGGCTGCCCTTTTAGGCTCGGGTCTTAACCTTGCATCTACTTGCGGTGCAGTTACAGGAGCATATTTAGTACTAGGTCTTAAATTTGGAGAAAACACCGGTTTTACAAAAGAAAAAATGAGAGAATTTAACGAAGAATTTATTAAAGAAAACAAATATTTTAATTGTCTAGATTTACTTGGCTATAATATGACAATTCCAAAAGAAAGACAAATAGCTGTAGATTCCGGAATTAAGGGCCATATCTGTCCTAAAGCCGTTGCAAGTTCAATTAATATTTTAGAAAAAATTATATAAAGCCTAATTACTAGGCTTTATATTTTTCTTTCCAAGATATATTCTTTATCGTTTTTTGCATCCGAGCCATCAAAAACTCCTAATATATTAACCTCCTAAAGTCTTTATAATTATTAAACCCTACTCTTTCCTATCCAATACCCTATAGGAAATAGTGTAGGATAAAAGCAATAATAAAAGTAATTTACCCATTAACATTCGAATCTCAGGATTTGTAATTCCCCTTGTCATAATGATTAAAACCATTGCTAATGCCAATATTCCCAAAGCTATTCTCGCCGATTTTAATGATATATTTTTATTTCTTTCATCACCCTGCCTAATTCTTTCGCTTTTTAACTTTAAAGGATTCTTTAATATATTCACAGTTTTAAAAATTAGAATAACACTTGCAAAAATAAGCCCGCTACCAAATCCATAATAGTAATACGCCCCTACTAAATTGTTAATCTTCAATATACTTTCCGATATTGTAGGAATTAATAAGGAAATAATTCCCATTAAAAATATAATTCCAAATAAGACCATCTTCTTCCTTAAAATAGCCCCATACTCCTTATCACTTTTTGTATTAACACTACAAAATAAACCTATCATTTTATTTTCCCTTCTTTACATTTCCTTTTCAATTTTTTCTCTATTATATATACTATAAATATTTATAAACACATAGGATATTGCAAGTATTATAATTGCTCTTTCTTCAACTCTTAAAAATATAAGCAATAATATAACAGCTCCAAATAAATACATTGCCATATTAAAGGCTTTAGCCTTTGTTAATTGAGATATTTTTATATTTCTTTCATCTTCTAAAGCTACAAGACTTTGTTTTTCTACTTTAGGATTATTTTTTATTCCATATTTTATTAAAATATTTCCCATTCCATGACCAAAAATTCCAATTCCAAAAATCAATAGAATATATGTTAATATCTCCACTAGACCTTTTAATTTACTGGTGCTTTTATAGAAAAATAATCCAAATACAATTAATAGAACACCAATAAATGATAAAATATAATCCTTTTTACTCTTTTTCATTACTCTTCCTCCTCATATATAAAAATATCTTCAATTTGCAGATTAAAATATTTCGCTATTTTAAATGCAAGATTAATGGAAGGATCATATCTTCCATTTTCCAACGAGCCTATAGTCTGTCTAGTAACTTCTAAGGCCTCTGCTAATTCTTCTTGGTTTATTCCCCTTTCCTTTCTAAGTTCCCTTAATCTATTTTTCACATCTATTTTACCTCCAAATGTTAAGTATGCTTTCCATTAATTTCATTATATCATCTTTTTCCCAAATGTAAAGCACGCTTTCCATAAAAGTATTTTTCCTAATATTGAATGGCTTTAGCAAATATGATATTCTAGTTAACATCATCGTATTAACTTATTTAGGAGAATTTTATGGAATTAGAAAAACTATTGGATTGTTCTACTAATATTGGCTATTTATTGCTATCTAATGGTGCTGAAGTATATAGGGTAGAACAAAGTATTGAATATATTTGTAAGGCATATAAGGTTGAGGATGTTAATGCCTTTGCTTTACTTGGTAATTTAATAGTTACAATTGAAAAAGATGGTAAATCTGTAACAAAAAGTAAAAGAATTAATAATATTTCTACAGACTTAGACAATGTAGAACAACTTATTGACCTATCACGATATATTTCTAAAAACTCTCCTGACTATGAGGAAATAAATAAAAGAATTTTAAAAATTACTAATTCACCTAAATACAGTACAGCAGTATATTATATTGGTTCAGCAGTAATTGCTGCTCCATCCTTTGTAATTTTCTTTGGCGGTACTTTTAAGGAAGCTTTTTTAACAATTCCCATTGCAATTATTATTACTTTTTTAAAGGAATTTCTTAATAGGGCAGAAATTAGTGGCTTGTTTGTAAATATTGTTTCAGGGTTATTTTTAATACTTGGTACCAATACAATAGAGCATTTCTTCACCGGTATTAATACCAGTAATATTATACTAGGTGCCTTAATGCTTCTAGTTCCAGGTCTTGCCTTAGCAAATGCTATGAGAGATATGATTATGAGTGATACTATTTCAGGTTTATCACGACTTATAGATGCTCTTTTAACTGCTGCTGGAATTGCCATTGGTATAGGTATAGGTATGTATTTCATATAATATAAGGAGAAAGATTTTGATTTATAGTAGTTTTTGGGCCTTTTTTTGTGCCTTCGGTTTTGGAATAATATTTAATATAAAGGGAAAGAATTTATTCTTTGCTTCTATAGGGGCTTTTGTCGGAAATATAGTATTTGTACTAACAAAAAATGCAACTAATTCCGATATTGTTGCCTATTATTTTTGTGCTATATCTTTTTCTTTATTAGCAGAAGTTTTTGCAATTTACAGAAAAATACCTGTTTCAATTTTTTTAAGTCCTTCTATGATACCTTTTGTACCGGGAGCAGCAATACTTTCTACAATGGAAAATCTAGTTGAAGGAAATGCAACTCAAACTTGGCAATATGGAGTTTATGCCCTACAAGTATCCGGTGCTATTGCTATGGGAGTAATAACTGTTTCCTTTGTGGTAAAAATTTGGAGAAACAGTATAAAAAAATATTTTTTTAAAATTAATGGTTCTTAAAATATAAAACAGTAGGAAAATTTCTTCCTACTGTTTTTGTTTTCTAAATTAAATATAATGAGGAGTTTTAGGTGTTAAAACCTCTGCTCCTGTTTCTGTTATAAGCACCATATCCTCTATATTAAAACCATTAAAATCATCTATATAACATGGTACTTCCATGGCTAAAACCATGCCAGCTTCTAACAATCTGGTTTCTCTACTATTTATATATGGCTCTTCAGCTGTTTGAGGTCCCATACTAATACTATGTCCTAAATGGCCTCTTTTATATGCCGGATATTTTTCCTTTACATAATTAAATCCTGTATTAAATAATTCATTAATTGGGATTCCCGGTTTTGCTAATTCTATCATTTTTCTTTGAGCTTCATATAGTCTATCTTTTAATTTATATAATTCTTTTTCAGCTCCTTCCATTACCCAAGCTCTGGAAGTATCTGTAGTATAAAAATCAAAGGCTGCATTTACTCCTGCATCATATTTTACAACATGGCCTTTTTCTATTACTCCATCTTCAGGAATAGTAAGTCTTGCACCATTTGGCCCTGTAGAAAACATAGACCAACTACTAGGTACACAAACTCCTGATTTTATTACATACTCTTTAAAACATTGGGACATTTCCTTTTCAGTAGTTCCTATGCCGACTATTTTACTTACTTCATAAAATCCATAATCTGCCACTTTGCAAATAGTTTTAAATATTTCTATTTCCTCTTTTGTCTTTACCGACCTTGAAAAAATAAATAAATCCGATATATTTCTAAATTCTGCAAAAGGTAGTTTTTCCTTTAATTGATTATAGTAATTAATTGGTAAATAATCTAACTCTAAACCTATAACTTTATTTTCCAAATCCATTTCTTTTATTGACTCTAACATTACTTCAAAGGAATTTACAAAATCAGGTTCTTTCGGAACAGTAGCATTTACTAAATCAGACCACTGTCTTACACCAACCCATGTTGTATATGGTTTTATTATATGAATATTATTTTCATTCTTTTTTACAAAGGTAGGATACTCAAAATCCATAGTAATTCCATGAGTTTTCACTTTTTCATCAGCTGACATTACTGCTAAAGTAAAACCTGCTTGACGTGAAACTGTATGTTGATGTCCTCCAAATCCAAGTATATAATGAACATTTTCCGGTGATGATACTATAGCACCATCTATACCATTTTCTCTTAATAATTTTTTAAATTTATTTTGTTTAGATTTCATTTCTTACCTCTTCTTAAAGCCCTAACTTAATAAAAAATAGATGCTCCTGGTCCAATTGGTAATCCTAATAGGTACCAAATTATAAACATAATTATCCAACTTACTAAAAATCCTAATGAATAAGGTAACATTGTTGAAACTACCGAGCCAATTCCTGCCTTTTTATCATATTTTTGGAAAAATGCCACTGTTAAAACGAAGAATGGCATTAAAGGTGCAATTATATTTGTACTGGAATCCCCTATTCTATAAGCTAACTGAGTCATTTCAGGAGAAATTCCCAACTGCATAAACATTGGAACAAAAATTGGTGCCATCATTGCCCACTTAGCCGAATCAACTGCAATAAATATATTTATAAATGCAGTTAATATAATAAATGCAATTAAAAGTGGAAGTCCAACAAAACCAATATTTTGTAATAAAGTTGCTCCTTTTACAGATAAAACTATTCCCATATTAGAATATTCAAAAGCTCCATTAAACTGTGCTGCAAAGAAAATTAACACAATAAAACTAGATAAACCGGAAATTGCCTTTTCCATTAATTTTATAATATCTTTTTCACTTGTTAATGTTTTTGCTCCGTATCCATATGCAATACCAGGTATTAAGAATAAAAGCATCATTATTATAATAATACTATTCATAAATGGAGATTTTAATATTCCACCAGTTTCAGGATCACGAAGTAACCCATTTGTAGGTATTACTAAAACAGCCACTATTATTAAATAAATTAAAGTAGCAATACCGGCAAATTTAATTCCTCTTTTTTCATCAGCAGTAACAGAGTCTGCTTCTTCTTTTACATCCGGTTTATATGCCGGAAGTCTTGGCTCAATAATTTTATCAGTAATAAAAGTTCCTACTATTACCAATAAAAAAGTTGATACAAACATAAAATACCAGTTTGCTACTGGCTGAACTACATAATTAGGATCTAATGTCTGTGCTGCAGCTGTAGCCATACCTGCAAACATTGGATCATTACTACCAATTAAAAGATTAGCACTCCACCCTCCGGAAACTCCAGCAAAAGCAGCTGCTAAACCAGCAATTGGATGTCTACCAAATGCCATAAATAAAATGGCTCCCAATGGTACTAATACAACATAACCTGTTGAACTAGCTATATTTGACATTATACCTAGAAAAATAACCACAGATGTAATTAATGCTTTTGGAGTATTTAAAGCAACTCTTCTCATTAATGCAGAAATTAATCCTGAACCATCTGCAACGCCAACCCCTAGCATTATAGTAAGTACAGTTCCCAATGCAAAGAATCCGGTAAAATTACCTATGGCACTTGTTAAAATATGTACTAAGCCATCTCTACTTAAAAGATTTTTTACTAAAACTGTTGTTTCTTCAAGTTTACCGTCAACAATAGCATCGTAGGTAACTTGTGTACCTAATTTGTTAAAAACAAATGATAGAAGTATTACTATTAGAAATAGTATAAAAAATAAAGTAGCTGGACTTGGTAATGCATTACCAACTCTTTCAACTCCATCAAGCATTCTTGACGATAATTTCCCTTCTTTTTTCTTACCCATATAATCCCCCTTTTCTTATAAAAACGTTTTTCTATAATAGAAAATACATTATTTATTATATTCTTAAAATAATAATATAACCATTTAACTGTTAAGTCAATTAACTGTATATAACATTATAGCTATTAAAACTAAATTTTAATAGCTATAATGTTTTTATATTAAATATTTTTCCAATAGAAATTTTCTTTCTTCCTTATCTACTTTTAATGCATTTTCTATATATCCGTCTAAGGAACCATATAGCTCATTAGCTTTATTAATAGAGGAAATTAGGTATTCTTCTTTTACATTTAATGCTATATCCATAGCTTTCAATTCGTTTTCTTTATATCCTAGCTCTTTCATTTTAGATATTATTCTATTATTTTCTTTTTCCCTCATTTTATTAGTTAAAAGATAATCATATAATATATTTTCTTTAGACACGCCTAATATATTTAAAATAATAGCTGCAGCAAAGCCGGTTCTGTCCTTACCTGCAAAACAATGAAAAACTAAGGAACCATTATTTTGTTTTAATAGTAAATCAATAAATTGTCTATAACCTGCAATTGCTCCGGAATCAACAATAAAATCCTCATAGGTCCTATTCATTAGATTATTTACCGCCTCTGGATTTGCTTCTTCTTTAAAGGTCTTTAAAGATGTAGCCCCATTGGTATTGTTTTTCAAAATATCTATATGAAAATAATCCACCCCATTAATTTTTGTATCCGGTGCTTCTTCCTTTTCATTTTCACTTCTAAAATCCACTATAGTTCTTAACTCATAATTGTTTAATAATATATTCTTGTCCTTTTCTGTAATATTTGTAATTTCTCCAGAACGAAGCAAGGTCATTTTCTTAACAGTCTTGCCTTCCCTTCCTTCATAACCACCTATATCCCTTAAATTTACAGGTCTTTCCACTAATGTCATAATAATCACCTTCTTTTATGTTCTTTTACTTATTTTAACACATAAAAAAATAGAAGAAACTAGTTCTTCTATTTTAATTCTTTATTTTCCGATAAACTCTTATACCAATATGCACTTTTTTTAGGAAATCTCTCCAATGTATTAAAATCTACATAGAACAAGCCATATCTTTTATTATATCCATTAGTCCATGAAAACAAGTCCATCAAAGACCATATAAAATATCCCTTTATTTCTACACCTTTTTCCATAGCATTTAATATTGCTTTGAAGTGTTCTTTTACATAGTCTATTCTATTATCATCCGTAATTTTTCCATCTACTATAACATCCTTATCACCCATACCATTTTCAGTAATATATATTTTATTATAGTTTGGATATTGTTCCTTTATAGATAAAAGCATATCTTCCAAACCCTTTGGGTATATTGGCCAATCCCACTCTTCATTTCATATCATCAGATATATATTAAACCTTTTAAATTAGCCATTATTAGAACGTTCATTTCTGTTCTATCCGTCTAATTTGGATACATTTATAATTAATTTTACCCGTTCCAGTCCCAGTTCCAGTAAGAAAATGACTCTTATCCAACATTAACTGAATTTACTTGTCATTGTAAACACCATATTTTTTAAGTATTCTAAAGAGTGTTACAATATATATAATGAGTTAAAGAACTATTGTCTCCACTTCTACTTTTTATTCACCTTATGACTTTCCCAGCTTTTAACCAAATTCATGGCTACCTCTTTTGGATCATCTGCTTGAGATATGACAGAAACTACAAAGAAACCTTCTACTCCAGTTTTTGCAAGTTCCTCTATATCCTCCAGCCCAACCCCTCCTCCTATAACTATAGGAATAGGACTGAGT
>NZ_JBASWB010000046.1:0-8399 GCF_049276255.1 Miniphocaeibacter sp. | reverse complement strand
ATTTTCATCTTCTTTATTCATTAAAGAAACTATTTCTAAACTATTTAAAGTATCTAAATTTTCTGAATTCTTGTTTCTTTTTTCCGTATCTAAGTTTGAAATATCCATTTTATTTTTCATTAATTTCCTCCATTTTAAATTTTTCTCCTGCCCCTATATATGGCAATAAATCTAAATAATCCTTCTCAACTTTTCCAATAATATTTATTGAATCATCTGCTGGTAATTCTTTTTTTATAATATTTATTTCCCCTGCATATCGATTAGCAAGATCATTATCTACTGTAATGTCTCCAATTTTTCTTATACTGGTATTACTAGGTTTTATTGCAAACCAATTTTTTAACCTAGATTCCTCTGCCCTAATGATATTTCCTGAAAAATCTCTTCTGTTATGAAATACTGAATTAATATTATCCTTATATTCTTTATTGACATGCCATTTTACAGGAACAGTTATTGTTTCATTTTCTATAAATTCCTTAAATAGTTTCATGCTTATTTCTGTTAATCCTGGATCCCCAATAAAAACACCATCTATAAAGTATCGGTTCTTTAACTCTAAAGCTGAAATAAATGGTTTTTTATTACGCTGAGATTCTATTGTAGGCAAACCTTTTTTCAATGGGCCTCTTTGATTACTATCTCCCTGAATAAATGCATAAATTGGAATATTGTAGTTTTCACGTATCCATTTATTCTTTAAAGCAAACCACTTGTCTTCTAAAGCTGAATATGGTTTCGGATAGTAGTTATGCCAAGCTATAATATTTTTAAAATTTGAACCATATTTTTCTAGTTCAAGAAAATCTTCCTCTAAAATTGTACTTGCATTTATGGAAACCGTCATTAATTTACTGAGTTTAGCAATATATTCATTATCTATTCCATAATCCATTCTTACTCCTGTAACCCCAATCTCCAACAAATCCTCAATATTGTTAAGTCCATATCCCATTTTATATAGAGTATCTTTAGATGTATCTATATGAAGTTCTAAATTCTTCTTTTTACAAAGACTAGCTAAAATAATCAAATTATTTTTTACTAAATCTGTATTTTCTTCTGGTATATGTACTGATGTAAATACTTTTTTAAAACCAATCTTTGTCATTTGTTCAATCCAATTTTCTTCATTTGCTGAAATATTATTACCTAAAAAAATTGAAAATCCAAATATTAATTTCTTTTTTGTTTTTTTAAAGTAATTACTTAATTCATAATCTTCTTTAAATTTCGTTTCTACCAATTAATTCCTCCAATCTTTCTAAATCTTAATTTTCCATAATGGAAAACAGTTGCAAATATTTTGCTATTTGATATTATTATAATATAAAGAAATAATATTTCAAGTATTTTATTATTTTTTTGTAATATCGTTACATAATAGGAGGAAAAAATGAACAAAAACAACATATTTAATAGAATAAATAGCATTTATGAAAATTTAACGAATTCGGAAAAGAAAATTGCCGATACTATATTAAATGGAAACTACAATATAATAACAATGACCACAGCTGAACTTGCAAAGGTTTCAGAAACAAGCTCAGCTTCGGTAATACGTTTTTGTAAATCTATTGGAGTTTCCAGTTACACTGAATTAAAAATATTACTGTCTTCTGAAAGTAAATCAGTAAAACTCACAGACTATTCCGATATTTCACCTGATGAAAATATTTTTGAAATAAAGAAAAAAATATTAGCAAATGCATCTAAATCCATAGAAGAAACTGTCAATTTAATTACTGAAACAACAATAGAAAAAACAATAAAAATCATGGAGCAGGCTCCTTTAATATATACCTACGGTATTGGTTCTTCCTACTTAGTAGCTGAAAATATTTTCCAAAAATGGAGTCGTATAGGAAAATCTATAATTTGCTTCAATGATTTACATCATTTGATTTCTTGTATAGCTTCAGCACCAAAAAACAGCTTGGTTATTGGTATTTCAAACTCTGGAGAAACGTCAGAAGTTATTTCTGCTATGAAAATAGCAAACAATAGAAATCTAACTACTATTGGAATAACACAATTAGGTCCTAATAGTTTAAATAAAATATCAGATTTAACCCTTCAAACAATTAAATCTAAAGAAGCTGAAATTAGAAGTGCTGCAACTAGCTCTTTAATGTCTCAATTTATTCTTGTAGATATACTATTTTATTCCTATATACTAAACGATTATGATAGATACATAGATTTAATAAAAGCTTCTAGACTGTCTGTTTTAGAATATAAGGGTTTTACAAATAAATAATATTTAATTGTATTTACCAATTTTACCATAAGGTATTGCCCATATAGCTGATATTATCAATCTTCCAATTATGACAAATGGAGGCCAAAAAAAGATTCCTATAAATATGAAAATATTTACTAATAAAGAGAATTTACTTCTCTTATCCTTAGATATTATTTTTTGTAATTTAGAATCTTCACCACTTGCTTTAACCAAGGTCTTAGTTAATATTCCATAGGATAAACCCCACATAAAATAAACTATGGAGTAAGAAAATGCTGGCCATATTTTTGTAGGAAATTCACTTATCTTATATGTTACAAGAGGAGAAAAAGTTAAGTAAAATAGCCAAAAATTATTAGTCCAGACTGCAGAATCGCTTATTGACTTAGCTAAATATAAAAATTGATGATGGCTTTGCCATATAACAATAATAAAAATAAAGCTGGAAATATATGTAATTAAACTTTCTCTAATTTTCCATATTTCATAAATTGATGGTGTTTTAGGAACTTTTAAATTTAAAACCAATAAAGTAATTACAATAGCTATAACACCATCTGAAAAAGCCTCTAATCTATTTTTATTCATAAACATATAATACTTCCTAATTAAATTTACTAGAAATATTTTTCCAAGAGTTAAATACCTAAAACATATTAATTGGTATTTATAAGAATTAATTAAAAAAATATTACAAAAACACAATAAAAAACACCATAGCTTAACTATGATGTTTCACTAAGTATTCAATTGCTTCAATATATCCCTTAAAGCCTTTCCCTTTTATTGTTTCAACACAGGCTTGTCTTATGTAGGATATTTTTCTAAATTCATCTCTACTATCTGGGTCTGATATATGCACTTCCACCGTTGGTATTCCCACTGCCTTCACTACATCTAATAAAGCTACTGATGTATGGGTGTATGCTGCCGGATTTATTACTATACCATCGTATTTACCATAGGACTCTTGTATTTTATCTACTAAATCCCCTTCATGATTGGATTGGTAAAAACTTACTTTAGTATTTAATAGTTTTGCCTCCTCTTTAACATAGGCTATTAAATCATCGTAGGTTTCTCTACCATATATTTCAGGTTCTCTTATTCCTAACATATTTATATTAGGCCCATTAATTACTAGGATTTTCATTAAATGCCTCCACTATTTCATCTACAGCATTAGGTAAATAGACATTATTTACTTTAATATCACTAAAAGCCTCATATTTACTTTGTCTTTCTTCTTTTATTTCTATTAGCCTATTAATTCCACCTTGAGACAATGGTCTTCCCTGTGTTGAAAGCTTATCTATTTCTCTTTCTATAAGGACAATAAATCCATTTTGTTTTAAAGGATTATAATTTTCTTCATCAAGTACAACTCCACCACCTGTTGATATTACTACACCGGTTTTTCTTGAAAATTTATTAGTAAGCTCTTTCTCTATTTTTCGAAAGCTTTCTTCTCCCTCTCTTTCAAAAATTTGTGGAATTGACATATTTTTTTCTTTTTCTATTTCCTTATCTATGTCTATAAATTCTTTTTCTAACTTTAATGCAACTTTTTCTCCAATACTGCTTTTACCTGAACCTGGCATTCCTATAAGGATAATATTGTGGGTACTTCTATATATTTTTCCATATACTTCGTCTAATTTACTATTATCTATTTTTTTGTTTAAAAATATTTCCACAGCCTCTTTTGCCTGCCCTACTAACATTGGAAGTCCATTTATAGTTTTTATTCCAAGTTTTTCACCTTGTAAAATTAAGGCTGTTCTGGCAGGATTATAAACAACATCTGCTACAGCCTCTATGTTTCTAAATTCATTTAAATCCACAAGGGACTTTGCTTCTCCAGGATACATTCCAACAGGTGTACAGTTTATAATAACTTCAACAAAATTATATTTTTCTAAGTCAGAAAATTTAATTTTTCCCTTTCGTGAAATTATAAGTATTTCTTTAGCACCTAAGTCCTCAAGAACTACTCTTACTGTTTGAGAAGTAGCACCATCACCAAGTATGGCTACTCTTTTGTTCTTTATAGTAATTTCACCTTTTGAAAGCATATACTTTACACCGTAATAATCGGTATTATCACCGTATAATTTTCCATTTGAAAACTTCACTACATTAACAGCATCTATTCTTTTAGCTATATCTGAAATTTCATTACAGTATTTCATAACAGTTTTTTTATAGGGTATAGTTACATTAATGGCCTTTAAATTTTCATCTTTTAAAAACTCCTCTATTTCCCCTTCTTCTTTTTCAAATAATTCATATTTATAGTCTGCAAAATAACCATGTATTTCAGGTGAAAAACTATAGGAAAGATGAGCTCCTAAAAGTCCATATTCTTTTACTTCCATAATTACAACAGTCCTTCTTCCATTAATAAATCCAGTATTACAGTAGCAATTACAGCTTCTATTACCGGTACTGCCCTTACAGCTATACAAGGATCATGTCTACCATGTATTACCAGTTTTTCTTTCTTTTTTGTATTTAAGTTAATTGAATCCTGTTCTAAGGAAATAGATGGAGTCGGTTTCATTGCAACCTTTAAAAGCACTGGCATACCATTGGAAATTCCTCCAATAATTCCACCATTATTATTTGTTTTCGTTCTTATTTCTCCATTAACAATATCAAAAGCATCATTGTGTTTTGATCCTTTTAATTTTGTTCCCTGAAAACCACTTCCAAATTCAAGGCCTTTTATTCCGGGAACTCCAAATAAAACTTTTGCTAGTTTATTTTCAATTCCATCAAACATAGGATTTCCAAGTCCAACAGGTAAACCTATTACTCCGGCTTCAATTATTCCACCAATGGAATCCTGTTCATTTCTAATATCATTTAAATATTCTTTCATTAACTGGGAAGTTTCTTTATTTAATACAGGAAAATCCCTATTTGATACTGCTTCTAAATCCTCTTTAGATAAATTTACAAAATCATAGGAATCGTCCTTTAATTCACCTAAGGATAATAAATGTGCTCCTACATAAATATTCTTTCTTTCAAGTATTTGTTTAGCTATTCCTCCAGCAATACATATTGGTGCTGTAAGTCTTCCTGAAAAATGACCTCCACCTCTCATATCTGCAAAACCCCTATATTTTACATAGGCAGTAAAATCTGCATGGGAAGGTCTTGGAACTATTTCCAGATTTTTGTAGTCCTTGGATTTTTGATCCTTATTAAATATAATTCCCGTTAAGGGACTACCTGTTGTTACGCCGTCTACTATTCCGGACAAAAATTCAACTTCATCCTTTTCTTTTCTTTTAGTTCCAAATTTGTTTTTCCCTGGTGCTCTTCTTCCCATAAATTGATTTAATCTATCTAAATCAATTTTTTCACCTGCCGGTAAACTGTCAATTGTACATCCAATTCCTCTACCATGGGATTCTCCAAAAATTGAAACCTTTAATTTATTACCAAAACTAGATGACATCTATATTTCCCCCTAAGGACTTAAAATCTTCATAAAATTTAGGATAGGATTTATTTACAGCTTCTGCATCTTTAATAATTACCTTGTTTTCTGAAATTATAGATCCAATTGCTGAAGCCATTGCAAGTCTATGGTCATTAAAGGATTCCGTCTTACCACCTTTAAGCTTTCTAACTCCTTCAACTGTTAAACTTTCAGGTTCTTCAAAAGCCTTACCACCTAAATTTTCAATCATTTTTCTAGTGGTTACCAGTCTATCACTTTCCTTTAATCTTAACCTTTTAGCATTAATAAATTCTGTTTTCCCTTCAGCATAGGAAGCAACTATGGATAATATAGGTAAAGAATCCGGTATTTCTGAAATATCCAAGGTAATGGCCTTTAAATTACCTGGACTAACTTTTACATAGTCCTCTCCTACTTCTACCTTAGCACCAAAATCCTTTAATACTTTGACTATTTCCTTATCTCCTTGAGTGGAGTTCATATTTAATTTTCTTACAACAACTTCTTTTCCAATTGCACCTGCAGCAAGGAAAAATGCTGCATTTGACCAGTCGCCTTCAATCCTTACATCACTTGTAGATATATATTTTTGACCTTTTTTAACAAAGAATCCATTTTCAAATCTTTCTACAACTACTCCAAACTGTTCCATAGCATCTATTGTCATTTCAACATAATTTCTAGATTCTAACTTTGTTGTTAATCTGATTTCAACATCTTCATCTAATAAAGGCGCAGCAAATAACAAGCCGGAAATATATTGGGAGCTAACATCACCGGGAATTTCAAAAACTCCACCTTTTAAACCGTTTTTTACAGTAAAGGGAATTTTTTCCTTAGAAAAAGTAGTTCCATGTTCCTTCATGGCATTTATTAAATCCGACATTGGTCTTTCCGGTAATCTTCCCCTACCGGTAAAATCCACTTCCTTATATAAAGCAGCTGCAATAGGTAACATCAACCTATAGGTAGTTCCACTTTCCATACAGTCCAGTAAAGGAACTGAATTTGTTTTTTCTATAGGTGTTACTTTTATATTAATCCCGTCTTTTTCAATTTTGGCCCCTAATGCCCTTAAGCAATTCATAGTTGTGTCTATATCAATTGAAGTTTTTTCCAATACAATATTTGTAGTCTTATCTGCTAGTGCAGCACAAATTAAAATTCTATGGCCATGGGATTTTGAAGAAATTGCATCTACTTCACCATTTAAATAATTTGGTTTTATTGAAATATCCATATACTATTCCTTTCCCAATTCTATAAATTCTTTAATCTCTTCTGTTTTAATATTATATAATTTACAATTTCCAATTTTTTCAGGAACAATTAAATTAATATTAGTACCTAAAACCTTCTTGTCCTTTATTGCCTTTTCATATAATTCCTCTGTAGAATAGTCTGAATTAATAGGTAAATCATTCTTTATTAAGGCTTTTTCAATTTTTTCACTAATCTTTTCCCTGGCTATATTTTTCTTTTCAGAAGCCCTGGCTATTATCCCCATTCCTGCAGCAACTGCATGGCCATGGGTTATTTCATAATTACTGCATCTTTCAATAGCATGTCCTACAGTATGGCCTAAATTTAGCAATTGTCTTTTACCTCTATCAAATTCATCATTTGCAACAATATCCCTTTTATGTTCAACACATTTTTTCACTATATCTATAATATCTTCACTATTTGCTGTAACCCTATCTTGTAAAAATCTATTAAATAATTCCTCGTCAAATAAAACTCCGTATTTTATAGCTTCTGCTATACCATCAGCAAATATTTTTTCATCTAGCGTCTTAAAAGTTTCTACATCACAAATTACCTCTATTGGCTGTTTAAAAGCCCCTGCTAAATTTTTACCGGCTTCTAAATCAATAGCTGTTTTTCCACCAACAGAAGAATCTATTGCTGCAAGAAAAGTTGTAGGTATTTGTAAATAATCTATTCCCCTAAGGTAAATTGCCGCTGCAAAACCTGCAATATCACCAACAACTCCACCACCTAAGGCTATAATCAAATCATTTCTATTAATTGTATTACCTGCTAAAAATTCTAAAATTTCACTTAGAGTATTAATATTTTTAGATTTTTCTCCGTTAGGAAATACAAATTTATAATTTTTTATATTGTTATTAGATAGTTCCTTAGTTACTTCTTCACCATATAGACTGTTAACTATATCATCGGTAATAATTGCAACAGTGCAATCGCCCTTTAATTCCTTTATTCTCTTGGAAATATTATTAAAAAGATTTCTTCCAATTACAACATTATATTTTATTGAGGCATTAATTGGAATATTAATGGGACTTTTCACTTTTCATTTCTCCTATTTCATTAACTGTTTTTCTTACTAAAGCTATTTCCTTCATTAATCTGTCGAATTTAGAAGGTTTTAATGATTGTGGTCCATCACATAAAGCTCTTTCAGGGTCATTATGAACCTCAATTAAAAGACCATCTGCACCTATAGCTGTTGCCGCTATTGATAAAGGTTCTACCATTTCCCACATTCCTGATGCATGGGAAGGGTCAATTATTATTGGTAAGTGGGTTTTTTCCCTTAAGTATGGCACTGCTGTAATATCTAAGACATTTCTTATACCTGTTTCAAAAGTTCTTATTCCCCTTTCACACAGTATTACATTTTTATTTCCACCTGCCATAATATACTCG
>NZ_JBASWB010000045.1:0-115298 GCF_049276255.1 Miniphocaeibacter sp. | reverse complement strand
CCCTGCTTGTAAGGCAGATGCTCTCCCAGCTGAGCTAACCGCCCATATATGGTGACCCTACCGGGATTCGAACCCGGGTTACCGCCGTGAAAGGGCGATGTCTTAACCGCTTGACCATAGGGCCTTATGTGACTAATTTAGTATAACTTATTTTTTTTTAGTTGTCAAATATTATTTATTTTTTTTGCAACACGTTATACTGTTTTGACGACAAAAATAATTATATGATAATTTAAAACAAAATGCAACATAAATAATATAAATTTCTCTTTATTTTATATAATTTTTTCACTTTTCTCTCCTTTTATTTCAAATAATAAGCAAAAACTAAACAATATATATAAATTTTTATAGTCTATGTCTTAAAAAATATACCTAATATATAATTTTAAGTTTAATGCTTTAAGAAAAATTAAAATATTTTGTAATGCTTAAATTACAACTTCTAATCTACCCTTTCCTAGTAAATTATAATCCCTATTTAATGTAGATTAATAAGTAAAATAATAATCAATATATCTTTACTAGCAAATATGCCCTTAGCATATGTAGAAAGTTTTTTATTGCTAAATTATTCTTATACTTGAAGAGCTAGAAACAAATAATAGCTAATAATAACCCCTACTATTACAAATATAAATAAAATTACCAGCAACTTAATTTAAAATACCGATTAGTTAAAAATAGATAATACATCTCTTATTAATAAAAAAATTAATGAAATAAGAATTATATTATGAATATTTGAAATATGAATAAAGATTATAATATTTTGCTACCTTAATTTTTTCCATATCCCTTACCCTATGCTTAAACTATTATAATAATAAGTATGACTAAGTATCGATTTAAATAGTTCAACTAACGTAGTTTTTAGCAGTATAATCAACAAACTAATGATTACAGGATAGAATATGTTAAAACCTAGAACAATTCTCTTAAATCTTAAATATTTAGTATATAAGAAATTATATTATGCTAATAAGCAAAAAATCCATTTAAACCTAACGGTTTAAATGGATTTTTTTATTTGGCAGGGACAAGAGGATTTGAACCCCTGACATCCGGTTTTGGAGACCGACGTTCTACCACTGAACTATGCCCCTTAATCATACTTTATTAGTATAATCTATTATGTTTTTTATGTCAACTATTATTTAAAAATCTAATATTTACAGTAAATATTAAAAAGGAAAAGCTGAAATACGCTTTTCCTCTTCTATATTACATATATCCCATTCCACCTGGCATTCCGCCACCAGCAGCTGCTACAGGATCTTCTTCTGTTACATCTGCTACAGCAGCTTCTGTTGTTAATAACATTGCTGCAACTGAAGAAGCATTTTGTAATGCTGATCTAGTAACTTTTGTAGGATCAACAATACCTGCATCTATCATATTTACATATTCTTCTTTATAAGCATCAAATCCAGTTCCCTTTTCTGAAGCTTTTACTTTTTCTACTATAACAGAACCTTCAAGTCCTGCATTAATAGCTATTTGTTTTAATGGTTCTTCTAATGCTCTTAAAATAATACTAACACCAGTTTTTTCGTCACTTTCAACTTCATCTAATAAGGTTTCAATTTTATCTAGTACGTTAATATATGCTGTTCCACCACCTGAAACAATACCTTCTTCAACTGCTGCTCTAGTAGCTGCTAAAGCATCTTCTAAACGTAATTTTCTTTCTTTTAATTCTGTTTCTGTTGCAGCTCCAACTTGAATTACAGCAACTCCCCCAGATAATTTAGCTAAACGTTCTTGAAGTTTTTCAGTATCGAATTCTGATTCAGTATTTTCTATTTGTTTTTTAATTTGAGAAACTCTATCTTTAATAGCTGAATCTTCACCTGCTCCATCAACTATAACTGTGTTTTCTTTAGAAACATTAACTTTTCTAGCAGATCCTAACATATCAATAGTAACATCTGAAAGCTCATAACCTAAATCTTCGCTAATAACTTCAGTATTTGTTAAAATTGCAATATCTGTTAACATTTCTTTTCTTCTATCACCAAAACCAGGAGCTTTTACAGCTACGCAGTTAAATGTTCCTCTTAATTTATTTATAACTAAAGTTGTCATAGCTTCACCTTCAACATCATCGGCTATGATTAATAATGGTTTGCTAGCTTTTACTACTTCTTCTAATACAGGAAGAATATCTTGGATATTTGAAATTTTCTTATCAGTAACTAAAATTAATGGATCTTCTAATTCTGCTTCCATTTTATCTGTATCTGTTACCATATATGGTGAAACATATCCTCTATCAAATTGCATTCCTTCTACAACTTCTAAAGTAGTTCCCATACTTTTTGACTCTTCTACTGTTATAACACCATCTTTTCCAACTTTTTCCATAGCTTCTGCTATCATTTGTCCTACTTGTTCATCTGCAGCTGATATAGCACCAACTTGTGCAATTGATTCACTTGTTTCAACTGGAATAGAAATATTTTTTATTTCTTCTACTGCTTTATCAACAGCTTTTTTTATACCCTTTTGTAAAACCATAGGATTTGCACCAGCTGCTAAGTTCTTTATACCTTCTCTAATAATAGCTTGAGCTAATAAAGTTGCAGTTGTTGTACCGTCACCAGCAACATCATTTGTTTTTGTAGCTACTTCTTTAACCAATTGAGCTCCCATATTTTCATATGGATCTTCTAATTCTACTTCTCTAGCAATAGTAACTCCATCATTAGTAATTAATGGTGAGCCAAATTGTTTGTCTAGTACAACATTTCTTCCCTTTGGTCCTAATGTAACTTTAACTGTATCAGATAATTTATTAACACCGTCAATTAAACCATTTCTAGCGTCAACACCAAATTTAATTTCTTTAGCCATTTATATTCTCCTCCTTATTTACTCAACAATTGCAAGAACATCTTCTAGTTTTACAATTATATATTCTTCATCATCTAATTTTACTTCTGTTCCTGAATATTTTGAATAAATTACTTTATCTCCAACATTAATTTTTATATTATTTTCATTATTTTCAATAGCATTAGAAACTGCTACAACTTCAGCTACTTGTGGTTTTTCCTTAGCTGAACTAGGCAATACAATACCTGAACTTGTTTTTTCTTCAACTTCTACCATTTTAACAACTATTCTTTCACCTATTGGTTTAAGTATCATTTAAAAAGCCTCCTTAGAATATTAGTCATTGTATTAGCACTCATTAATATTGACTGCTAATAATTACTCTTATATGATAACCTATTTAAAAAAATTTTTCAAGTATTTTATTTTCTGTAACTATAAATATTTGATGAGTTAAGGGAATAGTGATATTATTTATTAATATAAAGTAACTATATTTAAATTTAAAACACAGAAAGGATATAAAATGAAGGATAGTACAAAAATTGAAATTGCAAATGCCATAACCCATGGTTTAGGTGTCATTTTAGGGATATTATTTCTACTACTATTAGTTATTCCCAGTGCAAAGGAAGGAAACGCTTTAAAAGTAACAGCTTTTTCCATTTATGGAGCTTGCTTTATAACTATGTTTTTAAGTAGTACAATTTATCATTCTATAACAAATGAAAAGGCAAAAAAGGTTTTAAGAGTTTTAGATCATTCCTCAATATATCTTTTTATAGCAGGAACCTATATTCCAATTATTTTATTAGTTTTAAAAGGACCTTTGAGAATAATTCTTCTAATTCTAATTTCTGTTTTAGCACTTACAGGAATATTTTACAAAATTTTCACTTATGGTAAATATGATAAATATAAAAGATTATCTACTATTTTATATATAGCTATGGGATGGATTGCAGTATTCTTTATTAAACCTATTATAAATTCAACATCACTTATGTTTTTCTTCTGGATACTTTTAGGTGGATTGTTGTATAGTGGAGGTACTTATTTCTATAAAAGCGACTCTAAGTATGCTCATGTTATTTGGCATCTATTTGTTTTAGCGGCTGCTGTTACTCAATTCATTGCCATTTACTTCTATCTATTATAGTTTCTTTTATTATGATTTATCATATTGCAGTAGACTTCTTCCAATCAAAACTTTGTTTTTCTTGGGAAGTCCTTGTTTTTAATCATTATGAAATAAATTATTATAATAAGCAAAAAGACTAATCTTCTTCGATTAGTCTTTTATAAATTCTTCTAAATCCTCTTCATATATTATTTGTACGCCTAATTCTTGTGCTTTTGTAAGTTTACTTCCAGGATCTGTTCCTACTATAAGAAAGTCTGTATTTTTAGAAACTGATGACCCTGTCTTAGCACCTTTTTCTTTGAATATTTTTTCTAAATCTTTTCTTTTATAATTTTCAAAAGAACCGGTAATTACTATTCTTTTTTCATTAAACTTTTCACTTGCCACAAGTAGGCTTTCTTTTGGATTTTCAATTTTAATTCCTTTTGATAACAAGCTGCTTATTCCATTTACTATTTCTTCATCATGGAAGAATTCTACAATTGCCTCTGCAGTAATCTCGCCTATATCTTCAACTTGTATTAATTCTTCTACAGTTGCTTTTGATAGATTAGAAAATTCCTTAAACTTTTTAGCTAAGTCCTCACTAGTTTTTATTCCTACATTAGGTATTCCTATAGCATATATGAAGTTTTCCAATTTTACATTTTTGCTCTTTTCAATAGCTGTAAGTAAATTATTGGTTTTCTTTTCTTTAAAGCCTGGAATTTCAAGAAGGTCTTCTTCTTTTAAATCATATATTTGTGAAATTTGTCTAACATTTAAAATATCCAACATTTTTTCTACAGTTTTTTCACTTAAACCATCAATATTCATTGCATCTCTTGATGCAAAATGAACAAGTCTACTAACTAATTGAGGCTCGCAACTCATAGAATTTGGACAAAATATATGAACACCATCTTTTATTAAATCCGTATGACAGTAAGGACATTTTGTAGGTAATTCAATTGGAGTAGTTTTCCTACCATCATCTATTACTCCTAATATTTCCGGTATTACATCATTGGAACGTCTTATAAGTACCCTTGAATTTAATTCTACCTTTTTTCTTAATATATCATCATAATTATTTAAGGTTGCCCTTTGTACTGTTACATCTCCAATTTCTACCGGTTCTAGTATGGCAGATGGAGTAACCTTTCCGGTTCTTCCTACATTCCAAATTACATCTTTTAAAATTGTAGTTACTTCTTCCGGTGCAAATTTATAGGCAATTGCCCATCGTGGAAATTTATTAGTATAGCCTAGAACTTCCCGGGTTTTTAAATCATTTATTTTTATAACTGCACCATCTGTTAATATATCTATTGTTTTTCTATATTCATCTATATAGTTTATTGTTTCTTCTATTTCTTCTAAATTTTTAGCTATTCTAAAAAATTTATTAACTTTAAATTTATTTTCTTTTATAAAGTCAACCATTTCCAATTGACTAGAAAATTCTTTCCCTTCAATATATCCTATATTATAGAAAAATGCTGTTAAATGTCTTTTTTCAGTTTCTTTTGGGTTTAAATTTCTTAAGGCACCTGCTGCTGCATTTCGTGCATTTTTCAATTGTATTTCATTATTTTTATTATAATTTTCAAGTTCAGACAAAGGCATTAACCCCTCGCCCTGTACTTCCATAAGTCCCTTAAACTCTATTTCCAAAGGCACCGACCTAATAGTTTTAACTTGAGGTAAAATTTCTTCCCCTATAGTTCCATTGCCTCTCGTTGCTGCCATTTGTAATTTTCCATTATTATATGTTAAATTTATTGTTAAACCATCGAATTTTAATTCTATAATATATTTTAGTTCCGGTAGTTTATCTTCATTTATGGCATTGTAACTATTTACCATTTTCTCACATCTAACTACCCAGTCTTTCAATTCACCAAAGGTTTGGGCTTTATCTAAACTATATAGCGGATTTATATGATTATGCTTTACAAATCCTTCTAAAAGTACTTCCCCTACTCTTTGCGTTGGAGAAGTATCTTTTACATATCCTGTTTCTTTTTCTAAAGCTACTAATTCATCATATAATTTATCATATTCACTATCGGCTACTATTGGCTCATCTAAAGTATAATAATGATAATTAAGTTCTGTAACTCTCTTTATTAGTTCTTCTATTCTAGATATTTTATCCATTATAAAATCTCCAAAGGTGCTAAATTTTTATTTAATCTTTTTATACCCTTTCCATCAAAAGAAATTACTAATTCATCTCCATCGTCTTTTTCTGTTATAGATACTATTGTACCAATACCAAAGGACTTATGTTTTACCTTTTGCCCCATCTTTAAATCAATTCCTTCTAAGGTTTTCTTAGTTTGTTTTGTTTTTTTATAAAAAGGCTCTCTTAAATCATCAGCCATACTTTCCACAGATGAGGAATAACTCTCCCTAAAATTAGTATCAACTATAACCTTTGGTTTTTCTTCAAAAATATTATCTTTCATTTCCTCAATAAACCTCGATTCTTCCTTCATTATAGTTTTCCCAAAGACCCTTCTTGAACTGGAACTTGTTATAAATAACTTCTCTTCTGCCCTAGTAACTGCAACATAACATAGTCTTCTTTCCTCTTCAAGTCCATCTCTCTCATAGATAGACCTCTCACTTGGAAATAGACCTTCCTCCATACCAGTTAGAAACACAATCTTATATTCTAGTCCCTTTGCAGCATGGACCGTCATTAAACTTACTCCCTTGCCTTCTTCGTCGGTTTTGTCTACATCGGACAATAAACTAACAGAAGCTAAGTAGTCTTCTAGGGAAGGATTTTCTGCACCCTTTTCATAATCCATAATAGCTGTAATAAATGAACCTAAGTTTTCTATTCTGGTTTTGTCCTCTCGTAATTTAGATGCTTTTAACATACTTAAATATTCAGACTTTTCTAAAACCAATTCTACAAATTCTGAAACAGAATAGCTATTTATTTGCTCTTTTAAGTTTTCCATCATAAATAAAAATGACCTTAACTTTGCAGCTGTACCTTGTGCAACCATATGCAATAGGTCTCTTTTAATTAATTCATAAATAGAAATTCCAATATTGTTTGCTTCTGCCTCCAACTTTGCAATTGTAGCATCGCCAATTCCTCTTTTAGGGTAATTTATAATTCTTTTTAAAGAAATATTGTCATCTTGGTTAATAATAATTTTTAAATAAGCTATTAAATCTTTTATTTCTTTTCTATCATAGAATTTTAATCCACCAACTACATGATAATTTATACCTTCCCTTAATAGAGTTTCCTCAAAAATACGAGATTGAGAGTTTGTTCTATATAAAATAGCCATGTCTTCAAATTTATAGTGGTTGTACCTTAAATGTTCAATCCAATTTGTTACAACTATTGCTTCTTCTAAGTCTGAGCCTACTTTTTTATATATTACATCGTCACCTTCATCATTTTCGGTCCATAAATCCTTGTCTTTTCTTTCCTCGTTATTTTTAATAACAGAATTTGCAACTTTTAAAATTTTCTTTGTCGATCTATAGTTTTGTTCAAGTAAAATAATCTTTGCATCTTTAAAGTCTTTTTCAAAGTTTAATATATTGGTAATATCCGCTCCTCGCCAACCATAAATAGATTGATCCCCGTCGCCTACTACACAAATATTATTATTACCCTTAGTTAAAAAACGAATTAAATTATATTGACTTTTATTTGTATCTTGGTATTCATCAACGAAAATATATTTGAACCTACCTGAATACTTTTTTGCAATATCTGGACATGTTTCAAATAATTCCAATGTTTTTAAAATTAAATCATCAAAATCTAAAGAATTATATAGTTTTGTCTTTTTCTCATACTCTTCAAATAATTCACCAAAGATTTTAAGTTGAGGATTGTCCTTGTATATACTGTCTAAGTATTCTCTGCCTTCTCCTATATTTTTCGTATTACTTAATACAGATAAAAAAGCGTTAATTGGAAATTCCTTAACTTCTAGATTCTTTTCTCTTAAGATTTCTTTAACTAAGGAAATTTGGTCGGCCCTATCGTAAATTGTAAAATTGGATGTATATCCTATATGGGTTATTTCCCTTCTTAATATTCTTGTACAAATAGAATGGAAAGTTCCTATCCACATATCCGATACATCATATCCTAATAATTTTTCAACTCTATTTTTCATTTCAGATGCTGCTTTATTAGTAAAGGTAATTGCTAATATTTCATATTTATTACAAAGTCCCTGTTCTAAAATATATGCAATTCTTGTAGTTAAAACTTTTGTTTTGCCACTACCGGCGCCTGCTAAAACCAATAAAGGTCCCTCTGTCGTTGTTACAGCCTCTTTCTGTTTTGTATTTAAATTGTCTAATAAATTCATTACTACTCCTATTTTAAATCAAAAAAATAAGGCCTAAAAAGGCTTATTTTTCAAAATATATTCACTAAAAACCCTGCTTTTCCTACTTATTATTATACCATATATCAATTTTAAAATAATATAATATAAGAAAAAAGAGGTAATTTTATAACCTCTTATTGTAATACTGTAAAGTATAATATAACTAAAATACCTAAAGCTATTCTATACCAACCGAATATTTTAAAATCGTGTTTTTTAACATAGTTTATTAAAAATTTAATAGTTGCTACTGATACTATAAATGATACTAGTGAAGCTACTAAAAGTAAAGTAATTTCAAATCCTGTAAATGCAAATCCAAATTTTAATAATTTAATAAAACTTGCACCAAACATAACGGGAATCGCTAAAAAGAATGTAAATTCCGCTGCTATTGTTCTAGATAAACCAATGGAAATACCACCAAGAATTGTTGCACCTGACCTTGATACACCTGGGAATATTCCTGCTATCATTTGAAAAACACCTATTATTATTGCAGCTTGATATGTAATATCATTAATAGAATTAATTTTAGCTGTTTTTTCTGTATTTCTATTTTCAACTAATATAAATAGTATACCTACTATTATTAGTGCTAAAGCTATTGGAATAGGCTTATGGAATAATTCCTCAAATTTATCATCAAAAGGAATAATTAACGCCGCAGGTAAACAGGCAATAACAATTTTTATCCACATTATCATTTTGTTTTTATTAACTAAAATCTTTCCTTCCTTTTTTCTAAAGGGAAAAATCTTCTTCCAATATATTACTACTACAGCTAAAATTGCTCCTAATTGTATTACAACTGTAAACATAGACATAAATTGTTCTGAAACATTCATCTTTAAAAATTCATCTACTAAAATTATATGTCCTGTTGAACTAATTGGTAGCCATTCTGTTATACCTTCTACAATACCAAGTATAATTGCTTTTAAAATTTCTATCATATTTCACCTCTCATACATTTTTACATTATACAACAAAAAGAGCCTTTTGGCTCTTTTTTTCTAAAAATCCGCTGCTTTAACTTCAGCCCATATTTCACTATATACAGAATTTATATCCCTTGGGTTTTTAAATATCTCTAATTTTCCTAAAGTTGATAAGTCCGGATATGCTACCTTACTATTTTGTATTTCTTCATCTAATAATTTTACCGCCTCTATATTTGGAGAAGAGTATCCTATATATTCAGCAATTTTTGCTGCATTTTCCGGTTCCAATATATAGTTAATAAATTTTTCTGCATTTTTTACATTTTTAGCATTTTTAGGAATTGCCATAGAATCGAACCATAAATTTGTACCTTCCTTTGGCACAATATATTTTAAGTCCGGGTTTTCCGACATGGCATCCATTGCATCACCGGAATAGGCCGGTGCTAATGCAGCTTCATTATTAACCATTTGTCCCTTCATTTCATCTACTAAATAAGCTCTTACAATTGGTTTTTGCTTTATTAAGTCCTTTTTTGCAATTTCCAATTCCTTAAGATTTCTACTGTTCATAGAAAACCCATTTTTTATTAAAGCTATTCCTATTGAATCCCTAGTAGAATCCATCATTATTATTTTATGTGCATATTTTTTATTCCATAATATTTCCCAAGAATCTACTTTATCGTCAACTAATTTTTCATTATAAAGTATTCCTACAGTTCCCCAAAAATAAGGTATAGAATATTTTTGTTCCGAATCGTACTCCATGTTTAAATATTCTTTACCTATATTTTTAATATTCGGTATATTATCCATATTTATAGGTTGAATCATACCTTCCTCTATTAATCTTTCAACCATATAGTCTGAGGGAAAAATCAAATCATAAGTTGAACCACCTTCTTTTATTTTCATATACATATCTTCATTTTGAGTAAATTGCTCGTAAATTACCTTTATACCTGTATCCTCTTCAAAGGATTTTAATACAGATTCATCAATATACTCTCCCCAGTTGTATACATAGACCTTTTCACCTTTTATTGTTTTATTATTACAACTGGACAATAAAAAAATAGATAGTATTAATATCATTAGGATTTTTACTTTTTTCAAATAACACCTCCTATAAATTTTTTTCATCTTCAGAATCTTTCGAAGTTTTATATACTATAAACAAAAGTATTAAAATTGATAAAAACATTAAAGTTGATAAAGCATTAATAGCCGGATTTATTCCTCTTCTTGCCATTGAATACACTGTTACTGAAAGGGTATTAAATCCGTTTCCCGTAGTAAAATAAGATACAACAAAATCATCTAGGGATAATGTAAAGGCAAGAATAGCTCCTGAAATAATACCTGTTTTTATTTCCGGAATTATTATTTTCCTAAAGGTATAAAAGGGTGTAGCTCCTAAGTCCATTGCTGCTTCCGGTAAGGATTTACTCATTTGTTTTAATTTAGGTAATATAGTTAAAACAACATAGGGAGTTGTAAACATTATATGGGATAGTAAAACTGTTATAAACCCATTTTCCATTGCAACTAACCTAAATAAAACCATAACCGATACTGCTGTAACTATATCGGGATTTAATACAGGAATATAATTAATATTTAATACTAGGGATTTTTTCCAGTTTTTCATATAGTATATTCCTATTGCTGCCATAGTGCCTAAAGCAGTAGCTACTAATGTTGCTAATACAGCTATTATTATAGTATTGGAAAAGGAAGATAGAATTTCCTCATTTTTAAATAATTCCTCATACCATTTTAATGTAAAGCCACTCCAAGTAGTTTTTAATTTAGAATTATTAAAAGAAAAAATCATTAGAAAAATTATTGGTGCATATAAAAATAAAAAAACTAAAAATATATAAAAATTCTTCAATTTTTTTACCATAATCCACCTCCTATTTTTTCTTCACTACTATCAAACTTATTGGTAATCATCATAATTATTAAAATTATTGCCATTAGTACCATACTAATTGCTGAACCATAATTCCAATCTCCAACTACTCTAAATTGATTTTCTATAACATTACCAATTAAATTTATTTTATTGCCACCTAGTAAAGCAGAAATTTCAAATGTTGATATTGCCGGAATAAACACCATTGTAATTCCGGTTATTACTCCCGGTAGACTCATTGGAAAAATAATTTTCCAAAATGTTTGCATCTGTGTTGCTCCTAAGTCTGCAGATGCTTCCAGTAAGGAGTTATCTATTTTTTCAATTACAGTATAAATTGGCAAAATCATAAAGGGTAGGAAATTATAAACCATTCCAACAATAATAGCTCCCTTAGTGTAAATTAAATTTAAAGGTTCTATACCAAATCTACCAAGGAAGTTATTTATAATTCCATTTGTAGCTAAAATATTCATCCAAGCATAGGTTCTTAATAAGAAATTCATCCACATTGGTAATATAACAAGTAAAATCATAATGGATCTTTTTCTTAAGGATAGTTTTGAAATCCAATATGCCATAGGATATCCAATTATTAAACATACAATAGTACATACAAAGGCAATTTTTATTGAATTATAAAAAACCCTTAAATTAATTGATTTAAAAAATTTTATAAAATTATCTAATGTAAAACCTGCTATTTCACCGGATTTTAATGCATAATATAAAACCATAATTATTGGAATAATAATAAATATAGATATCCAAATAATATATGGATAGGCTAGTTTTCTAAATCTCATCTATATTACCTTCCTCATTATATGAATATTTTCCGGAGTGATTATCATTCCCGTCCTATCATTTACCTCTTTAGATAATGTTGACTGTACTAAATATTTAAATCCCTTTACATCTATATTCATTTCATAATGAACACCTTTAAATACAACAGATTCAACAACACCTACTAACATTCCCTTGTCTTCCGGGACTAATTCAATGTCTTCAGGTCTAACAACTACATCAACTTTTTCATTTTTATTAAAACCCTTATCTACGCATTTAAACTCATAATCTGAAAATGTTACTAGAAAATCCTCATTCATTATTCCATCAATTATGTTACTTTCCCCAATAAAATCTGCAACAAAAGCATTCTCCGGCTCGTTATAAATATCTATTGGACTACCAATTTGCTGAATTATGCCCTTATTTAATACTACAATTTTATCACTCATACTTAGGGCTTCTTCTTGATCATGAGTTACATATATAAAGGTAATACCAATTCTTTGTTGAATATTTTTTAATTCAACCTGCATATCCTGTCTTAGTTTTAAATCTAATGCACCTAAAGGCTCATCTAATAATAAAACCTTAGGTTCATTTACCAAAGCTCTGGCTATGGCAACTCTTTGTTGTTGTCCACCACTTAAGGCCTCTATATTTCTTTTTTCAAATCCCGATAAATTCACTAGCCTTAACATTTCAGAAACTTTCTTATCTATTTCTTTTTTAGGCATTTTTCTTATTTTTAATCCAAAAGCTATATTTTCATAAACATTCATATTTGGAAATAAAGCATATTTTTGAAAAACGGTATTTATATTCCTTTCATAAGGAGGTATATTACTAATATTTTTCCCTTCAAAAATTACTTCACCACTATCTGGTGTTGTAAAGCCCGCTATAATTCTTAAGGTAGTTGTCTTTCCACAACCACTAGGGCCTAATAAAGTTAAAAACTCCCCTTGTTTTATATTTAAATTCAAATTATCCAATATTAAATCATCATCAAATTTCTTTGAAATATTTTTTAACTCAATAGTATTATTCATAATACCTCCTAAAAATTTGGTGGATTTGTAATCCAAATTAATTTTGCTTTCTTTTCATTATTGTTAAGAATAACCCTTGTCTTATTACCCTTTGTATAAAAACATTCTCCACTATTTACAATATATTCCTTATTGTTTAAACAAAGTTTTACTTGACCTTCCAAAACATAACCAAACTCCTCTCCTTCATTAGGAGAATAGGTTTTACTTTTACCCTTTGCTTCAATTTCCAAGATTATTGGTTCCATATTGTTTTTTTGTGCATTTGGAACAATCCATTTAATTAAATTTAAATTTTCATCATCTATATTTTCAATATAGTCATCCTTAGTAAATACAATTTGTTCTTCCTTTTCCTCTTTGAAAAATTCCGACATATTAGTACCTAAAGCTTCCAATATTACAAAAAGAGAATCTACTGAGGGCGAAGTTAAATCCCTTTCAACTTGAGATATAAACCCCTTAGTTAAGTCTGCTCTTTCCGCTAATTCTTCTTGAGTTAAATTTAGCGAAATCCTTCTATTTTTTATTTTTTCTCCAATTTCCATAACAACCTCACCATATTAAACTTTTTGTATAATTTATTAAATTACAAGAATATTATAGCAATGAAAAATTTTTTTGCAATAGTTTTTTAAATTTATTATTTAATATATTAAACTTTTAAGAAATAAAAAATATTATAAATAAGAAAAAGCTTCTTATCTATAATATTTTTTAAGTTTTGAGTTTTTTGACCTTCTTCTAGTTTTAGGACTAACACTATTAGCAAGGTCCTGAACGTATTTTACTACTACTTCTTTTTTATCTATTTTTACATAGAAAGTTTCAAAAAACCTTATAATATCAAATTTTAATTGTTCCTTTTGTTTTTCCTTATATGTCCAAATATTATCTATGTTTAAATAAATATCTGTAAGTTTTTCAATATATTTGTCATTAACCTTAGAAATTCTAGTAATATTTTTTATAAACACCTGGGAAGTCTTAAAATATTCATCATTAATATGAGAAAAATATTCCTCTGCTATTTCATTAAAGAGATTTTTTTCATCTACAGAAATTAAGTTTGCTATTAGAGTTGAACCTATATTCCTATAATTATAATCCTCATTTTTAATTAAAGAATAAAATTCATTCCAATATTCATAAAATAGTTTTGGATTTTCTAAACTAGCCTTATTTAATATTTCATAACAATGTAAAACAATTTTAATGTCTGAATTATTTAATAATTCTTTTACAATCCTATCTCTTAAAATTTTCTTTTCTTGTACTTCTTTTACAAAATATTCTAAGTTATAATCATCTTTTTTTAATTCTTCAATAATTTCTACCATATCTAATCCTTTATTTATTCCTATAATTTAAAAATATTAAACAATAATAAAAAGGCAAATATATTTTATAATATACTTGCCTAAGTCTTTAAAAACTTCTTCCAGCTCCTCCACCACCAGATGAGCCTCCTCCTCCGGAGAATCCTCCACCGGTACCTCTGCCACCGGAGCCTCCAAATCCTCCAAAGCCACCGTAATAACCACCACGGTAGTATCTTCTTCTACTTCCACTACTAGGACCATTAAAATTATTGCTGCCAAATATAGAGCTAATAACAATTATAACAATTATTATTCCAATAATTTTACCTACAGAAAAATTATCCTCTGACGTTTTCTCTAAGTCTTCTACATAGTCTGAATAATTTCCCTCTATTTCAATGTTATATTCCTGTATTACCTGAGAAACAACTGCATTAAACCCTTCTTTTAGACCTTCATCAAAAGTGGATTTATTATCTCTGTCAAAATATGGAAGCATATATTCATCTATTATACGACCAACTTTTGCATCATTTAATATTCCTTCTAAACCATAGCCTACTTCTATTCTAACTTGGTATTTGTCATCTAAAGGTTCATAACCTAGTAGAATTAAAACTCCATTGTTTTCTTCCTTATCACCTATACCAAATTTCCTATACATTTGTAATGCATAATCTTCTCTGGGGATTCCTTCTAAATCATTTATAGTAGCTACTACTATTTGTGCCTTAGTTTTTCCTTCAATTTCTATATTTGTATTCATAATATGTTCTTTAGTGCTATTAGAAATAACATTCATTTCATCATAAACATAAAAATCGCTAGTTGGATTAGGAATAGCAAAAGATACATTGCTAATAAAAATAGTTAATAGCGTTACTAAGATAACTAATTTCTTTTTCATAAAAAATCCTAGTCGAAATTAACTTCCGGTGCGTCCTGTGCTGATTCCGGTGCTTCAAAATATTCAGCTTTTTCAAAACCCATTATTCCGGCGATTATTGATGTAGGAAATCTTCTTACTTTTGCATTATATGTTTTTACAACAGCATTATAGTCTTTTCTTGCTACAGCTATTCTATTTTCTGTTCCTGCTAGTTCATCTTGTAAACTTAGAAAGTTTTGATTAGCCTTTAAATCTGGATAAGCTTCAACTGCTATATTAATAGCCCTTGTTAAATTTTCATTTGCCTGTGCTAGTTCTTCCGGTGATTTTGCCTTATCGATTCCTGACCTTGCTTCAGTAATATTTGTTAAAGTCTCTTCCTCATGAGTAGCATATCCCTTAACTGTATTAACTAAACTCGGTATTAAATCAGCCCTTCTTTGAACTGCCGTTTGAACATCTGCATAGGAGTTATTTACATTTTCATCTAAGCCTACTAAGTTATTATATGGCCCAATAAGCATTAGGCCTATTCCAGCAAGTATAACCAAAATAATTATTATTGGTACTAAAATCTTCTTATTTTTCATTACTTTCTCCTTATTCCTCTATTTTAAATATTTCCATTTTCTCTATTGCATCATCTACTAATTTATCTATATCCAAATTCTTTTCACTTGCTTGTATATCTCTAAGTCTAGGTTTTGTTACAGGTCTTCTTGGTAAAAATACAGTGCAACAATCTTCAAAAGGTAAAATTGAAGTTTCATATGTTCCTATTTCTCTGGATATTTCTATTATTTCTGTTTTATCCATTGCAATTAAAGGTCTTAATATCGGCATTTCTACAGCTTGGTTTATTACAGAAACCCCTTGAATAGTTTGACTTGCAACTTGACCTAGGCTTTCACCTGTAATTAATGCATCATATTCATATTTTTGTGATAGTTTTTCACCTATTCTCATCATAAATCTTCGGGATAGTATAGTCATTTCCCTTTCTCTACATTTTTCATTAATCTCTTTTTGAATAGGTAGTAAATTAATACTATACATAGTAATTTTCCCTGTATAGTAGGATAATTGTTTAGCTAAATCCTTAACTTTTTCTACAGACCTATCTGAAGTAAAAGGATAACTGTGAAAATGTAGTGCCGATATTTCCACCCCTCTTTTAGCAAGTAAAAAACCTGCAACAGGACTATCTATTCCACCGGATAAAAGTAAAAGTCCTCTTCCGGAACTTCCTATAGGCAAACCTCCCCAGCCTTTAGTTCTATCTGAATAAATATAAACATTTTGTTTTACATCAACATAAATTTTAAAATCAGGATTATGAACATCTACCTTTAATAGATTTCCAAATTGTTTTAAAACCGCTCCTCCTAATCTAGGATTTAATTCCGGCGATTTAAACTTAAAACTCTTATCAACTCTATTTACTTCTACTTTAAAGCTAGCTTCCTCTGTAAGATTTTTTTCCCTTACAAATTCTACAATTCCTTTTTCCATTTTTTCAATGTCTTTTTCAACCTTTAAACAAGGGCTAATATATATTATTCCAAAAACCTTTTTAATTGATTTTATCATTTCCGGAAAATCTTCTTTATTTGCCTTAATATAAAGTTTCCCCTGTTCCTTATAATGTTTCTCAATATTAAATTCCTTTATAGAATTTAACACCTTCTTTACTGCTCTATCTTCAAAAACTCTTCTATTACTTCCCTTTAAGGTTAATTCCCCAAAACTAACTGATATATACCAGTCCATTAATTCCTCCTAATAATACTTCTAATTTCTTTAATATATTTTACCAAACTATTATAAAAAATATCTATTTCTTCAATTCTTGTATATTTTGAAAAAGATATTCTTATTGTACCATCTTCATAGCCTTTAGGTAAATTAATAGCTTCAACTACTCTGCTTTTTTTATTTCTTCCACAAGCAGAACCTGTTGAAATATATATTTCTTCCATTTCTAAATAATGTAACAAAACCTCTGCTCTTATATCTTTAAAAGACACACTTAAAATATAGGGACTGGAGTTTTCTAAAGTTGAATTTATAATAGTATCTTCTATATTTAATAACTTTTCCATTAAATATTTTTTAATATTATAAACTTTGTCAAAATTACTGTTCATATTTTCATATGCTACTTTAGACATTTCCCCTAAAGCAACTATTCCCGGAATATTTTCAGTACCGGGAGAAATATTTCTCTCCTGACCACCACCAAATAATATTGGTTTTATTTTTAAACCATCTTTTATATATATGGCGCCTATTCCTTTAGGTCCATGTATCTTATGGCCACTTATTGTGTATATGTCAATTTTACATTTATTAATATCTATAGGAATTTTCCCAAATCCCTGAATTCCATCAACATGAAAAATTGTGTTTCTATTTTTTCTTTTAATTATTTCGCCAATTTTTTCTAAATCCTGTATAGTTCCTAATTCATTATTAACATGCATAATTGAAACCAATTTAGTATTTTTATTAATTGCCTTTTCTAAATCTTCTAAATTAATATAACCCTTAGAATTTACTTTCAAAACAATAACTTTTCTTTCACTAATTTCATGGTATGGATTAAAAACAGAAGAATGCTCTATTTCAGTAGTAATATATTCATCATTTTTATTTCCTGAATAATTTCCTAAAATAGCAATATTATTACTTTCTGTTCCAGAAGAGGTGAAATAAATTTCCTTTTCCTTTACACCTAACGAATCTGCTAATAATTTTCTGGCATTATTTAAAATTTTTTCTGCCTTATGACCAAAATCATATAAGGCAGAGGGATTTCCGAAATTATTTTTCATTACATCTATCATTTTTTCTATTGCAATATCATCAACTTTTGTAGTTGCTGCATTATCTAAATATATCATAACTACCTCTTTATATTCTATAATATTATATTTTTTTAATGTTATAATAACTATATGTATTATACTACTAAAATAACACTTATGGAGGTTTAAATGAAAAAGAAAAAAATATTATCATTACTTTTACTATCAACTATTTTAGTTAATTCCTTTAATATTTCATATGCAGATGAATTGTCCGATGTAGAAACAAAGGACAAGACTGTTTCTACCTATGAAGAATTTTCAGACGAGAATGAAGAAGAAACCTTAGAAACAACAATTAAGGATGAAATATCCCCTACTAATCCTACTAATGCTAAAGAAGACTTAAGTCCAAATGAAAGTCTATATGGTGCAAATGTAGATAACTCTGTTGATGAAGGTTCTGTTTTAGAGGATTTTTTAAATTCCAGTAATATAATTAAAAGAATTTCCGGAAGTACCAGAGTAGAAACAGCCATATCTATAAGTAAGTTTCAAAATATTCAAGCAGATAAGGTAATAATTGCCGATGCAAGAAAATATGCAGATGCTTTAAGCGGCTCTAGTTTAACCTTTGGAGAATATCCTATACTTTTAGTTGATGGATCAATTAATAATTCCATTATAAATGAAATAACAAGATTAAAGGCTAGTGAAGTTATTATTTTAGGTGGAAAAAACTCAATTAGTTTAAGTGTGGAAAACCAATTAAATAATATAGAAAATGTGGAAAAAGTAACTCGTATTTCTGGAGCTGATAGGTTTGACACTTCTGTTCAAATAAGTAAGAAAACCCTTAACAACAATTTAATAATAGCTTCTGGTGAATTTTTCCCAGATGCACTATCAGCTTCTATATTAGCTAAAAACAAGGCTGATTTAGTACTTACTACTAAAAATAAAATTTCTAATAGTCTTCTATATTCTCTTCAGGAATTTACTGGAAATAGTATAAATTTAGTAGGTGGAACTTCAACCATTAGTAATGATGTACTAAATAAGGTTAAAAATACTACAAATTTAAACACTATTAATAGAATATCTGGTTCTAATAGATTTGACACAAGTGTAAAAGTTGCATCTAGCGTTACAAATAATGGAACTGTAATAATAGCTTCTGGTGAATCTTTTCCAGACGCATTATCGGCTTCTACATTGGCACAAAAGATTAACGCACCAATACTACTAGTAGAGAAATATGTTATTGATAATTCAGTTATTAACTATATTAAAAATAATGATATTACAAAGGCAATAGTACTAGGTGGTGTTAACACTATTGCTGCAAATACTATGAATAATATTGAAAGGCTTATTTTAGGACAGGACATAGTAAATAATGCAAAACCTATAAGTCTTGGTGAATATGTTGTAATTAACAGCGAACAAAATACCTATATTTCTCCGGATTTGAATTCTAAAGTAGTTGGAAAATTTACTAATAATTTAATCCTTAAAGTTTTAGAACAAAATGATACTTGGGCAAAAGTAAATTATGATACAACTACCGGTTGGGTAGAGAAAAAATATTTTTCAAACTATTCCCCAACAACTTTTGGAAAAGTTGTCAATAAGGTGCCATATATAAGTCAATTAAAACCTGTATATGCCCCAAATGGTTGTGAGCCAACCTCTCTTCTAATGGGACTACAAGGTAAGGGCTACACAGATACTGGATTAAGAGCATTTTTAGATAATATGCCAAAACATTCTAGTAATCCACAAAAAGGATATGTTGGAATACCTTATAATTCTGTATCTGATAAATTCCAAACAATAGATCCTGAGCCTTTAGCTAATTATGGAAAGAAATATGGTAATGTTGTTAATATTCAAGGTGCAACTATTAACGATATAATTCGAGAAATCCAAAATGGTAATACTGTTGTTGCTTATGTTACATTATTTTGGAATAATCCAACCTATAAAACATTGCCTATTGAAGGTAAAAATACTAGAAGGATTTGGAATAATCATGTTGTTTTAATTACAGGATACGACCCTAAAGCCGATTCTTTTTACATTGCAGATCCTTATAATCATGAAAAAGCTGGAGCTAATAGAAATAAATCATTTTATTATTGGAAAAATCGTAGCACTGTAGAAAGATTATATAATTATAGAAAGTTTGCAGTAGTAATAAGATAATGAAATATAGTAACGAATTTATAAATAATTTAAAAAAGGACGAAATTGTTCTTTCAATTAATACAACAGGTATTAATCGTAAAAAGAATAAAATATTTTTAATTAATTTAATAACAGGTGAAAATCAAATTATCCAATATTTTATTGATGAAAATTCTAAAGAAGACTTAGAAGAATTTATTAATATTATCGATAATAGAAAATTAATAACTTTTAACGGTGAATCCTTTGACCTACCATTTTTAAAAGAGCTGTTAAAGAAGAATTCTTTAGATTTAATATATAGGAGCAGTTTTGACACTTATTTATTTTTAAAAAAATATAATTTTAATCCTCTAAATAGTTATAGTATAAAAAATGTATATACAAATTTATCTAGTAAAAATTATAACTTAGGAAATATTAAGGATAATATAAAATTATACAAAACTTATTTAGAAAACAAAGATTCTAATTTTTTGGAAAAACTACTTTATGAAGGCAGACTATCTGTAATATACAGATACGAAATATTTAATTCTTTAATGGAAAAATTAATAAAAAATACTATAGATTTTAGTATTTATGGACTAAACTTTAAAGTAGCTCCTTATAATTTTAAAATAAGTAAAAATATTTTAAATATTTCCTTATATAATTTGCAAAAAAATACTTTAGACTTGGAATTTAATTCTAAATATTATTCAATTGCTAATAGTGAAAATTTTTTAATTTTAAAATTTAAAGCTCTTACTGGTTTAATTGATTTTAAAACAAATGCTACTTGTGTAATTTATCCAGATGTTTTTAATATAAAAAACATCTATCCTAATATTAAAGATAATCTTATACCTATATTTATAGATGAAAAATATAATATAGAGCTTATTAAAAATATTGTAATTAACAGTTTAAAAAATATAAAAAACTATGCCTAAAAGCATAGTTTTTATATTTTTATTCATTCATTAAACCTAATCTATCAAATATATAAAATAAAAGACTTAAAATTACCGCTACTAATGAGGACAATACCATTCCTGATAATTGTATTCCTGCAAAATTAACTTGTAAACCACTTAATCCTGTTACAAACACCACTGATGTTAATATTAAATTCTTAGATTTACTATAATCAACTTTTTCATCTACTAATAATCTTATTCCTGATGAACCTATCATTCCATATAATAAAAATGTAACGCCACCTATAACATCTCCTGGTATTGTTTGAATTAAAGCTGATAACGGCCCTATAAACGCCATTAAAATAGATATAACTGCAGCACCGGCTATAACATAAACAGAATATACTCCTGTAACTGCCATTACTCCAATATTTTCTCCATAAGTAGTAGTTGGTACTCCTCCCACCATTCCAGATACAGCAGTTGAAAAGTTATCTGCAAATATACTTCTATGAAGTCCTGGGTCCTTTATTAAGTTTTTACCAATAATATTACTAGTAACTACCTGATGACTAATATGTTCCGATGTAATAACTAAAATAACAGGTAACATTGTAAGTATAGCCTTCATATCAAAAGCCGGTAATCTAAATGTAGGTAGAGTAAATAACTTAGCTTCTAAAACAGGTGTAAAGTCAACTAAATCTAAGGCAAAAGCCACTAAGTATCCTACTATAATAGCTATTAAAATTGGAATAGTAGCTAAGAATTTTTTAAATATTACCGAGCCGATTACAGCTACCAATAAAGTAACTAAAAATACAACTATGTGCTCCATTGAAGCATTTTCAGTCATAATTTCTGCACCAATTTGTCCACCTTTAACTGTAGCTCCTGCAAGTTCAAAACCTATTAACGAAACTACTGCTCCCATTGCAGCTGGAGGTAGAACAACATTAATCCAATCAGTTCCAAACTTATAAATAATTAAAGCTAATAAACAACCTAAAATTCCAATAGCAACAAAAGCCCCTTGAGCATACTCTGCTCCCATTGAATTAATTATTATTCCAGCTGGTCCTAAAAAAGCAAAACTGGAGCCTAAGTAAGCTGGTGCTTTCTTTTTAGTAATTAGAATAAATAATAATGTTCCTATACCATTCATTAATAAAACAATAGCTGGATCAAATTTCAAAACAATAGGAACTAATACCGATGCACCAAACATAGCAAATGTATGCTGTATACTTAGTGGCACCAACATTCCAAAAGGTACTTTTTCATCTACATCTATAATTCTCTTTGACATATTTCCTCCTTTAATATTCTTTAATCTTTATCATTTTACAATGTAATATTGATTTTTACAAGCTTTCAATTTGACTTTCCATTTATGTAATGATAGACTTATTGTAATAATTACAAAGGGTGATAATATGGATACTAATAACTTGAAAAATATGTTGATTGACGCAAATATTAAGCCTACATTTCAAAGATTAAAAATCCTAGAATATCTTAATTTAAATCATACACATCCTACTGTTGATGAAATATATATTAATCTATGCCCTATTATTCCAACACTTTCTAAAACAACAGTATATAATACTTTGAAATCATTTGTTAAGGCAAAAATTGTAGATGAAATTAAAATTGAAAATACGGAAATTAGATACGATATAGTAACTGATCCCCATGGACATTTTAAATGTAAGAAATGTGGTACTATATATAATTTTAATTTTCCTTATAATTTAATAGATTCTGAAGAATTAAAGGATTTTGAAATCGATAGTAAAAATGTATATTTAAGTGGTACTTGTCCAAAATGTCAAGAAATTGAAATATAATAAAAAATCCAGTTGCAAATTTGCAACTGGATTTTTTATTTATAGATAATATTTTTTACTTACTGTTAAATCATCATTTAATTCTAATACTAAAGGTTCACCTGTTGGTATTTCCAATTTCATTATTTCATCATCAGAAATGCCTTCTATATGTTTCACTAACGCTCTTAGTGAATTTCCGTGAGCCGCAACTAAAACTGTTTTATTATCTAGTACTAAAGGAGCTATCTGATCTTCCCAAAAAGGTATTACTCTTTCCAGTGTAACTTTTAAATTCTCACCAAGTGGAACGGTTCCTTTTGGTAAATTTGCATATTTTCTATCAAATACCTGTTCTTCAGTACTTAATAGTGGAGGAAGTACATCATAGGATCTTCTCCATTGATGAACTTTTTCATCACCATATTTTTCTGCAGTTTCTTTTTTATTTAATCCCTGTAAAGCGCCATAATGTCTTTCATTTAATCTCCAAGATTTGATTTCTGGAATCCATAGTTGATTTGACTCTTCTAGCACAATATGACAGGTTTTAATAGCTCTCTTCAAAACTGAAGTAAAAGCTAGATCAAATTCAATTCCTGCTTCTTTAATTTTTTTACCAGCATTTTCTGCTTGTTTATATCCCTCATCACTTAAATCTACATCGACCCAGCCTGTAAATTTATTTTCTAAATTCCATTCACTTTGACCATGTCTAACAAAAACTATTTTTTTCATAATATCTGCTCCTTAATAAAATTATATAATTAAATAGATATTTATTACTTTAATACCCCACTTTTATTTAATATTTTCAAAAATAAATAAGTGATTAATACATCTATTGGATATTTCCCAATTTTAGTTATATATATTGCCTTAGTTAATAATAAATTTTTAGAATATAATATATAAATCCAAGTTGGTGTCATTATAAAAGAAACTAATATAAGTTGTATAAAAAATGCAACAACTATTCTTTTAAGACTAATTTGTTTCTTATGAAAAAACACACCATATATAAACCCTTCTACCATAGCATTTAAGGTAAATCCTATAAAAAATAAACCTTTAGGAAACATTACTGCTCCTATAATATCACCTATTCCCCCTACTATTACTGCCGGCATAGGTCCATATAAATAACCTACAACAACTAAGGCTAAAAATTGAAAACCTATCATTATAGTATTTCCAAATAAGGGTATTTCAAATAGACTCAACACTACATTCAAAGCTATCATTATTGCACATATAACTAAATTTCTTACATTTTTAAGCTCTTTAATATTAAACCACTCTTTTATAATTGACATTTACTCACCTTTTTTAAACTTCAATTTTAATATTCTTCTACCTATAATAAAATATATAACAGAGGAAATAACTCCTTGCAATAAATCATAAGGTATTGATGTTAAACCAGTAATAAAACTTCCTATTATTAACGATCCAGATATATAATACCCAATAACGAGAATAATTATCGCTAAAATTATTCCAATTAAATTTTTAATTCCATAAAATTTACTCTTATAGGCAAATTGTCCTACAATAAATCCCATTAATCCCTTTATAATTAAGGAAAATATTGCCCATTGTGCTCCACCGGACAAAATATCAGCTAGGGCTGATCCTATTCCACCAGATAAAGCTCCTATGGCAGGTCCAAATAAACTTGCTCCTAAAAAGATGAACAAATCTCCAAAATTTATGTATCCTGAAACTGCTGGAATTGGAATTCTTATAATTATTGTACCTATTATTACCAATGAAGTTAATAAAGCACAATAAATTAATTTTTTTAATTTATTATCCATAAACAAACACTCCAAATAATTCAAGAAAAAGCAAACACAACACTAAGTGTTGTGTTTGCTATTTTTCTTGAATAATATCTTTAACCTTCATTAATCTTGTTATTGTTGCTCTTTCATTTTCGTCTAATTTACTACGAATATATTTTATAGTTTCCTCTAAGTCTGGAATTGTTCTATATTCCAATGCATTTACTCTTCTTCTTGTCTTTTCTAGCTCTTTTGCCATTAACTGACAAGCTTTTTCTACTTCTGCTAATTCTAGAAGTTTATCCATAACCTTGTCTAAACCCTCTATTGCATAATCTAAATCAGCTGAAGTTTGAGCATAACCATAAGGATAAATACTTCCTGTATCATCTATTTCAGTCTTAATAAATTTCATAACAGGTATATTCACACTCATTATATTTTTTGTAGTAATATCAACATCTATATTTTCTTTTGGAAAAGAAACAGCTTCATCAAGAAATTCCGGACTCATTATAGCAGATGCAAGCAAAAAATCTTTAAAGGAATTACTTAACTCTTCTTCTACTTCAAGTCTTAATTCCTTATTTTTCCTAATTAAGCTAATAAAACGTCTCATTAACTCATCTTGCTTATCTTTCAATAATTTATGTCCCCTAGTAGAAGTAGCTAGTCTTTCTTTTAATTCCGATAAGACCATTCTAGTAGGATTTACATTTAGCTTAGCCATCTAATCATCCCCTTGAGAGTCATCCAAATATTTATCTAAATATTCATCCCTTATTCTCTTTAGTTCAGATCTTGGAATTAATCTTAATAATTTCCAACCAAGATTTAATGTTTCTTCTATGGATCTATTGTTATAATAACCTTGATTTACATATTCTTTTTCAAATTCTTCAGCAAATTTTGAAAAGGCCTTATCTGCTTCAGATAATGCACTTTCTCCAAGAATAACAGCTAAGTCTCTTGCTTCTCTACCAGATGCATATCCTGCATATATTTGGTTCATTGTATCAGCATGATCTTCTCTTGTTTTGCCTTTACCAATACCCTTATCTTTCAATCTTGAAAGTGAAGGAATAACAAAAATTGGAGGCTCAATACCGGACTTATATAAATCTCTTGATAATATTATTTGTCCTTCTGTAATATAACCTGTTAAGTCTGGAATAGGATGTGTAATATCCTCTTCAGGCATTGTTAAAATTGGTATTTGAGTTATTGAACCATTTCTTCCTTTAATTCTTCCAGCTCTTTCATATATTGTAGAAAGGTCGGTATATAAATATCCTGGATAACCTCTACGACCTGGAACTTCCTTTCTAGCTGCTGAAACTTCACGAAGTGCTTCTGCATAGTTAGTCATATCTGTTAAAATAACAAGAACATGCATTCCTTTTTCAAAAGCTAAGTACTCAGCACATGTAAGTGCCATTTTAGGTGTTGCAAGTCTTTCTATGGCAGGGTCATTTGCCAGATTCATAAATAATACAGCTCTATCAATAGCTCCTGTTTCAGTAAAATCATCTATAAAGAATTGTGCTTCCTCAAAAGTAATTCCCATTGCAGCGAAAACTACAGCAAACTTGTCACCTTTACCTAAAACTTTAGCTTGTCTAGCAATTTGTACTGCAACATTGTTGTGTGGAAGTCCTGAAGCTGAGAATATAGGTAGCTTTTGTCCTCTAACTAAAGTATTTAATCCATCTATAGTGGAAATTCCCGTTTGAATAAATTCAGAAGGATAATCTCTAGATACTGGATTAATAGGTGAACCGTTAATATCTATTTTCTTTTCAGGTATGATTTTAGGTCCATTATCCATTGGAGAACCTAAACCATCAAATACCCTACCTATCATATCGCCTGAAACACCTAACTCTAAAGGTCTACCTAAAAATCTAACAGTTGTGTCCCTTAAGTTAATCCCTGAAGAACCTTCAAAGATTTGAACCATTGCTTTATCTTCTTCAATTTCAATAACACGGCCTCTTCTTTTTTCACCATTTTGTAATTGAATATCTACAAGTTCTTCATATTTAACTCCATCAACACCTTCTACTACCATGAGAGGGCCTACTACTTCCGTTACAGATTTATAATCCTTAAGCATTTACAGTCCCTCCCTTTTCCACTAATTTTTTAAATTCAACTTTTAAATCTTCTTTTAATTCATCAAATTTATTTAATTCATTTTCTGGAATATTTTTAGCTCTTGCTATTCTATCTTTAATTGGCATAGTTTCTATTTCAGAAGTATAAACACCTTTATCTAAAGCTTCTAATGCTAAATCATAAAATTCTAAAATAACATCTAGCATTTTATACTGTTTATCCAATGAACAATAGGTGTCTACTTCATGGAAAGCATTTTGTTGTAAAAAGTCTTCTCTAATGGATTTAGTAATTTCAAGTTTTAATTGATCTCCATCTGAAAGTGCATCTCTACCTACAAGTCTAACTATCTCTTGAAGTCCAGATTCTTCTTGTAACAATGCCATAGCTCTAATTCTATCTCTTGAGAAATTCTCATTTACATTTTCATCTAAATATTTATCAACTTTAGTTTGGTATAGAGAATATGAGTTTAACCAGTTAATAGCTGGGAAATGACGGCTATAGGATAGTGCATAATCAAGTCCCCAGAAAACTTTTACAATTCTCAATGTTGATTGAGAAACAGGTTCAGAAATATCTCCTCCAGGAGGTGATACAGCTCCGATTACTGTTAAAGCTCCGATTCTATCATCATCACCTAAGCATTCAACTTTTCCCGCTCTTTCATAAAAGTCTGCTATTCTTGATGCTAGGTATGCAGGGTAACCTTCGTCACCAGGCATCTCTTCAAGACGTCCTGACATTTCTCTAAGAGCCTCTGCCCATCTTGATGTTGAATCTGCCATCATTGCTACTGAATATCCCATATCTCTAAAGTATTCTGATATTGTTATTCCTGTATAAATTGATGCTTCCCTTGCTGCAACAGGCATATTTGATGTATTTGCAATAAGTACTGTTCTTTTCATTAGTGATTCGCCTGTTTTTGGGTCAATAATTTCCGGGAACTCCATAAGTACGTCAGTCATTTCGTTTCCACGTTCTCCACAACCTACATATACAACTATTTCAGCATCGGCCCATTTAGCCAATTGATGTTGAACTACTGTTTTACCTGAACCGAAAGGTCCTGGTATAGCTGCAGCTCCCCCTTTAGTAACAGGGAAGAATGTGTCAATAACCCTTTGTCCTGTAACTAATGGTTCTGTTGGATCCAGTTTTTTCTTATACGGTCTACCTTGTCTAACTGGCCACTTTTGAATCATAGTTAATTCTTTTTCACCATTTTCAGTTTTAATAACAGCTACTACCTTATCAACTGAAAAACTACCTTCTTCTATTTTAGTTAAAGTACCTTCTACTCCCATTGGAACCATTATTTTATGATTAACTATAGGTGTTTCTTGAACAGTACCAATAACATCACCTGGCTTTAAAGTATCTCCTACTTTTGCAACTGGAACAAAATCCCATTTCTTTTCTCTGTCTAATGCATTTACCTCTACACCTTTTGTTAAGAAGTCTCCTGCTGCATCTTGAAGAGCTTGTAAGGGTCTTTGAATTCCATCAAACATCTGCTCAATTAAACCTGGTCCTAATTCTATTGATAACGGAGATCCTGTTGTTATAACGGTATCTCCAGGTCCTATACCAGTAGTTTCTTCATATACTTGAATAGAGGCTTTGTCGCCTCTCATTTCTATAATTTCTCCAATGAGCTTATCTTCTGAAACTTCAACAACATCATATACGTTTGCATCTTCCATTCCTTCAGCTACAACTAAAGGTCCGGAAACTTTTATTATTTTTCCTGCTTTCAATATAAGCTCTCTCCTTTATAAAATATTAGATCCAACCGCTCTTTCTACGTTTTTATTAATATTTTCCATACCAATATTCAAAGTTCCTTGATTTGATGGTATTAATATTACGGCTGGCGTAATTTCTGCATTATATCTTTCAATAGTCTCCGGTATTAAACTAGCTAGTTGCTCTGTAATAAATATTACACCGTAACCATCTTTTGCTATACCGTCAACTACTTTTCTAGCTTCCGTAGCTTCATAAGCTATATATACATGAACTCCTAAAGCTCTAAAACCAAGAACTGAATCTCTATCTCCTACTACGGCTACTTTATACATAACACTCACGTAACCTTTCTCTAGTAAATTTTGCCGGTAGATTATTAAGCTTAGAAACAAAAATAATTCTTAGGTTCTTAACTTCATTTTCCTTTGCCAGTAAATAAGCAAAAGCAACTTCAGGACCATATGTAATTTTTTTTGCCTCTTTTATAACTTCTACCAGATAATCATCCATACTTTTTTCAAAATCTGAAAGACTTTTTGTCATATTATATTCTTTTAGACTTTCTCTTAAATGATAATAAATTCTAGAACTTTTAAACAAAGCACTGTTTTCATCAATTTTACTAAAAAGGAAATCTCTATACTTATCCTTCGGTATAGCCCCACCTTCGATTATAACTCTGTCTAAAAAATTCAAATCTCTCTTTTGATTCTGACATCTTAATAGTGTTCTAATATTAGTAAAATCTATTAAATCTTCAACATAGATTTTAAATAAATCAATATCTAATTCTTCTGCTACTTCCTTTAGATTTTTAAAATATTCCTTATCTATTAAAATATCTATATTTTGTGGATCCTTATATTCTAAGAACTCATCATATACTGCATTTATAACTCCAGAATATCTATCATCTAGAGATGATCTATCACCTGTTGCAAATTCTTCTTTTAATTTTTCAAAATCAAAATTTCCAAAATTAATATACATTCTAGAATAATTTAATCCACTTATTTTTTCTTTAAGAATAACTTTTAAATTGTGATACTCATATTTCATTGATATTAAATCAACTACTTCAGGACTAGGTAATAATTCATAAAAAGTTCTGAAGGTATTATTTAATGCATCCTTTAATGCAATTTCATAATCTTCACTTCTTTCTAGCTTACTTACACTAGCTTGATATACGGTATCGTTTAAAAGCCTTAAAGCATCATCTAAGGAGTCAGATTCTATCATTCTTTCTAATTGACTTTTAGTAAGTAGGCTTTTTTCATAGATTCTTGTTGTTGTAGAACTTTGGATAAACTTATTTCTATCCATCATTCCCTCCTATTCCGAAAATAACTTTTCAGCTATATAGCTTTCCAAGTCATCTTTCATATAGTCTACTAAACTTGAAAAGTCATTATTTAATACAGAATTTCCCTCTAATATAGAAAATCCACTTTCTACATATTTATCTGAAATCTTATTTTTTAATCCTAATGATTTTACAACATCTACTCTGTTTTTTTGAACCATTATTTCAACATCATCTCCAACATTTGAAGATTTTATTGTTTTAAGTAGAATATCTGTATAGGATTTATCATCAATATTTTTAAGTTTTTCTTTAACTATATCTATTATTTTAGAAATTACCTCTTGTTTAGCTATAAGTAAAGAATCCCTTGCCTTCAAATTAGCATTATTAGTTGTTTTATCAACTAATTGTTCAGCTTCTTCATTAGCTTTGGAAATTATTTCCTCTTTTCTTTCCTTAGCTTGTTTTTCCATTTCAGATATATGTTTATTTTTATTATTTTCAGCTTCATTCAAAATCTTTTCACTTTCAGCTTCAGCATCTTGTAAAATAGTTTGAATAATATTGTCTAAATTTGACATTTTCTCACATCCTATATTTGTTGTGAAACCATTAAGAATGAAATAGCAAATGCTAATATTGCATACATCTCAACCATTACTGCAAAAACTATACCTTTAGCTTGTTGCTCTTCATTTTTAGCTAATATATTTAAACCAGCTACTGATACTTTAGCTTGTGCTATTGCTGAGGTTAAACCACCAATTCCAACAGGTAATGCTGCTCCAACATAATATAATCCTTGTGCTAAAGTAACTCCTTCAGGTATTTTAAATAAGATTAAAAGTCCAATTACGAAACCATATAAACCTTGAGTACCTGGTAATAATTGAAGTACTAAGGACTTACCAAACTTTTCCGGTTCTTCTATAACTATACCTGCAGCTGCTTCCCCTGCCATTCCAACACCTTTTGCTGATCCCATACCAGATAAAAATACTGCTAATGCTACTGCTAATGCTGTAAAAACAACTCCACCATTTTCAATAAAAAATTCAGTCATTATAATTCCTCCTAATTATTTTCTTTTTTAATATTAAAATATTTAGATTTTTCTACTAATCCCTTAAAGGCTTTACCTCCACCTTCATAGAATTTATTAAACATTTCTACATAAATAAGTCTTGCTGAGTGAACATAAGCACTTAAGTATGATAAGAATATATTGAACAATTGGAAAACTAGGAAAATTACTACACCTGCTAATATCCCAGCTATTCCTGCTCCAAATAACATACCAACTATTTGGTTTACTGCTAATGCAATAAAACTTCCTGAAAGTCCTAATGCCATTAATCTTAAATAAGATACAAAATCTCCAACATAACTTGTAATACCATAAACCTCGTTTAAACCTAGGAAAAATTTTCCAACAGGTGTTTTAGCTTCCCTACCATTTGTTAATAGTATACCTATTAAGCCAGCAATTAATAATCCTGCACCTATCTTAGTTATAGAGCTACCTACAACTCCAGCATATCCTAATAGGGCCATAATCATTCCAATTAATGCCATATACCAAAAACCAACATCAAATATTGCTCCTAATACATCTTTATCTCTAATTTGCATATAGGCTTTGATACCTAAGGCGAAAAATATATGAATTCCTCCAAATATTAAAGATACAATTATTACTGGCATCGGTTGTTCACCTGGATTTAATAATGCTTTATAAGGTAAAGACATACCAAATGCAGAAGCATATATTAACCCCCAGAACATTGTTGTAATACTTAGGTAATTGAAAAATTTAATATTATTTCTCATACCCTCTTTAAGATTGAAAAATTTCAATGCTATTAAGGTACCTATAAATAAGAAAGCACCATATCCAAAATCGCCAACCATCATACCTGCAAAAAATGCATAAAATGGTGCAAATAAAGGTGTAGGATCTATTTCATTATATTTTGGTAAAGAGTACATTACTGTTAAAGATTCAAAAGCTCCTGCAAATTTTCCATTCTTTAATATAATTGGAACATTTGGATCATCTTTATCTGCTTCTTCTACTTCTAAATAATACCTATCTTCTAATATTTTATTTACTCTTGTTTTAAATTCTTCTTCTAAATCTGTAGGAACATAACCTTCTATTACATTTACTCTGTCTGTTTTAACAAAGTTTTCTACTGAAGTTTCTCTTAATCTTACATTTGTTAAAAATTCATAGTAAACTTCAATATCTTCTAAAAATTTGACATTATCTTTAATAATATCCTCTTGTTGTAATATTATTTTATTACTATTTTCTAAATCTTTTTGTAACTTAGAAATATCTTCTTTAACTATGCCACTAGTATTTATTCTTACGCTGTTAAATCCATTTTTTCTTAATATTTCTAAATCCCTACTTTTTTCTTCCAAGTTGCTAATAAATACAATATAGACATTTCCCTTGTCTTCGCTAACAACCTCAATTACAGCATTGTCTATATCCTTATAGTCATTTCTTAAATTCTCCATATAACGACTTGGAACAACACCGGTAGTTACAAAAACCTTTTTGAATCCATATAGTTCAGCTATAGGAATATTAATTGAACTCCAAACTTTCAACTCATCTATTTTGAGTTTCTTATTATGTATCTCTTGTTTGTTGTTCTCAATAATATCACTTGCTCTTAGTAGATTTTTATAAATTGGTTTAAAATCAAACTTACTACCTTTTTCTTTAATTTCTTCAAAGGAATAGGTAGCCACGCCTTCTTTTAAAGATTTAAGCATACCATCTTTTTCCTTATATTTCGATAATAGATCAATTGACCAATTTACTTTAGTAAGCTCTTCATTTACAGCATTTACTTCATTATCTACTATAACCTGTTCTAGTGATTCAAATTTTTCTTCATCTGACTTAGACAAATTATTAAAATGTACAAATTCAAAGTCTTGAAGTTCTTTTAGAAGATTACTCCTATCATAATTAAATGCAAGTAAATTAAATTTACTCATTTTAACTATTGCCATAATTCTTCACAATCCTCTCTACAATAGAATCTGCAATACTATTTAAATCATCACCATTTGTATTTAAAATTTTTTGAGATTCATTTTCTGCATTTTTCAATATAGGAGCTTCTATTTCTTTACTTTTCTTCTTAGCAAGCTCAAGAATCTTTTGTCTTTCAAGTTCAGCTTCTTTAACAATTTCATCGTATTTTTCCTTACCTTGAACTTTCATCTGTTCTTGAATTTCAAACGACTTATCCTTTGCATCATTAACTAAAGTCTCAGCTTTAATCTCAGCATCTTTAATTTTATTGATTGCATTGGATGACATATATTCACCCCCTTGTTGATAACGATTTCAGAATTTTACATACTTATGGCAATGACTAGATTACAACATTTGTAGAAGTATGTTAAAATAAACATCCCCCCCCCATTATAAATCATTACCATAAATAAATATTAACACATTAAAAACTAATTATCAATTTTAATTTTTCATACCAATTACAAATATATTTCATATTATTTTGTTCCAAATAATCTATCACCAGCATCTCCTAGTCCTGGTAAAATATATCCATGGTCATTTAATCTTTCATCTAAACCTGCTACATAAATAGGTACGTCCGGATGTGCATTATGAACTACTTCAATTCCTTCAGGAGCTGCTATAATATTAACTAATTTTATAGACTTAGCACCTCTGTTTTTTAAGTATTGAATAGCGGCAGCTGAAGAACCTCCTGTTGCTAACATTGGATCAAGCACTAATACTGTTCTATCTGCTATATCTGTTGGAAGTTTGCAGTAGTATTCTACCGGTTCTAAAGTTTCAGGATCACGATATAAACCAATATGACCTACTCTAGCTGCAGGTAAAATACTTAATATTCCATCTACCATTCCTAAACCAGCTCTTAATATTGGAACTATTGCCACCTTTTTTCCTGATAAAACTTTTGCCTTTGTTTTTTGTAAGGGAGTTTCTATTTCGATTTCCTTTGTTTCAAAATCCCTTGTAACTTCATATGCCATTAACATGGCTATTTCAGAAACTAAATCCCTAAATTGTTTTGAACCTGTATTTTTATCTCTTAAATATGTTAATTTGTGAGTAATTACAGGATGATCAAAAATCGTAACATTATTCATACTATTCCTCCTTTTTTAAACACTAACTATATATTATCACTTATGCTTTATAATGTTAAAGCTTTGTTAATAATTTTTTTATTAAACTATATATTTCATCTCTTGTTATATCATAAAAAGATTTGTCATATCCATAAGGATCTGTTATTTCTCCCTTTTCATCATCTACAAATTCTTTTAGTAAAAATATTTTTTCCTCATTTGGAAAATATTGTTTTAATATATCTAAATGACTATTACCCATAACTAAAACAATGTCAGCCCAATCGATTTTTTCTTTGGAAACCTGTGAAGAAATATGTCCTGTTATATCTATTCCTATGTCAGACATTGACAATATTGCATTTTTACTAGCATAATCTCCACTTGCTGCTATACCGGAGGATTTTGCTATATGAGTTAAGCCACTTTTTTTTGACATATCATTAAAGATGTATTCAGCCATTGGACTTCTACATGTATTTCCGGTACAAATAAATAATATATTCAATTATACTCTCCTTATATTATATGAAGAGGACTTTTTAAGCCTGTTCATAATACCTATTCCAATACCTTTTTCTTCTATACCTTCACAAATAATATGCTCTACTTTTAATTTATCAGCTAATCTTAAATTTCTAAATAAATTATGTGCCATTTCATTTAATCTATCTTTACTTCCTAAACTAAGAAAAATATCATGTTCTTTTAAAACACTACTATTCTCTTCAAATAGAAGATAAGCTATTTTCCTATTTGTATTTTTAGAATAGTTGTTTATATAATCTTTAACACCTTTATTATCCCCAATAATAACCTCCATACTAGCCTTTGGAGCATAGTGTTTATACTTTTGGCCAGGTGACTTTGGGATAATATCTTTAGAAAGTAATGAATTATCGTACACCACTTCTGCTAAATATTCTTCCAAATCATCTTTATCATAAAATCCTGGTCTTAGTATTGTATATGGTTTTTCAGTAACATCTAATACAGTAGACTCTATTCCTATACTCGATTGTCCACCATCTATTATTAAAGGTATTTTACCCTTTAAATCCTCATAAACATCATTTGCAGTAGTAGGAGATGGCCTACCTGAAATATTTGCTGATGGAGCAGCTACAGGTACTTTTGAAGCTTTAATTATCTTTCTTGCAACAATATGACTTGGCATTCTTATAGCAACGGTTTTTCCTCCTGCTGTAACAACTAAAGGAACAATTTTACTTTTATTGAAAATAACTGTTAAAGGTCCTGGCCATAAGTTTTCCAATAAGATTTTTACATCCTCTGGTAATTCCAAAATTAAATTATCTAATTCCCCAATTTCAGAAATATGAAGAATTAATGGATTATCTTGAGGTCTTCCCTTTACTTCAAAGATTTTTTTACAAGCCTCACTTGAAAGTCCATTTGCCCCTAATCCATACACAGTTTCTGTTGGTATTGCTACTAACTCATCTTTTCTAATTAAATCCGCTGCTTTTTCTATATATTTATAATTACTTTTTAAATTATCGACTTTTAGTATTTCTGTTTCCATTACTATCACTTTCTAAACAATTTATTGGATCCATATGAATTACAATTCTAACACCACATTGGTCTAAAATCTTATTTTCCAATTCATCAGCAACATCATGTACTTCCTTAAAAATTAAATTACATGGAAAATCTAAATGAACTGAACCAAAAACATTACCCTTTCCATATTCATGTAATTCTAAACTATGGACTCCTTGAACATTTTTCCCACTTAATAATATTTTTTCTATTTTATCTTCTAATTCATCAGGTGGGGCTTCTCCTAAAATTACATTTATAGAATCCAATGCAATATCATAACCGGATTTTAATATAATTATAGAAACTATAACTCCAATAAAGCCATCAAGATTAATATCCCCATATTTATATATTAAAATCGAAATAATAATTCCAGAAGTTGAAAAAATATCGTTTAGAGCATCTTTTGCCACACTAATAAGAGCTATTGAATCAATCTTCTTACCAATATGTTTATTATATCTGTACATGAAAAATTTAACACATATAGAAAAAACCAAAATTATTATCGATAGTAGATTAGTTTTAATTTCTTCCGGATAAACTATTTTTAAAACCGATTCCTTTAAAAGACTTATTCCTGTGAACAAAATAAAAAAGGAAACTACTAAAGAAGAAATGTATTCCGATCTTCCATGTCCATAAGGATGCTCCTTATCTGCAGGCTTTGCCGATAAAAAACTACCAATTAAAGTTACTATTGAACTCATTGAATCGGCTAAATTATTAAAGGCGTCCGAAACAACAGCTACAGAATTTATTACTAAACCTATAATTAATTTTGTTGTAAACAATAATAAATTTAAAAATAAGCCTATTATTCCTGACTTTTTAATATATCTATTTCTAATTTCCTTATTTTTCACATTTAACCTTCCTAAATTATATTTAAGCAATTTTATCATTACTTTTGCATAATAAAAAACCTAAATTTTTTAGGTTTTTATTTAAGATTATTTACTAATATCTACCCATGAAATATAGTTAGATAAAGTTTCTAATTCTTCAATTGTTAATTCTATAGAACTATTTTTACTTCCACATGCAGGATGAACCATGTCATATTCCTTTAATGAATTATCTAAATACACCTCAACATTATCCTTAATTCCAAAAGGACAGACTCCTCCTACTTCATGGCCTATTCTTTCTAAAGTTTCTTCTGGACTAAGCATTTTAGCCTTAGTTTTAAATTCATCTTTAAACTTTCTATTGTCTATTTTTTTATCTCCTGCCATAACTACTATTATAGCATTATCATTAACTTTAAAGGCTAATGACTTAGCAATTTGTCCTTCTCTACACCCTATTTGTTCAGCTGCCATTGAAACTGTTGAAATCAATTCATCATGAACCGATATTCTACTATCTAAATTAAATTTTTTAACATATTCCCTTGCCTTATTTAAACTCATAATTCCTCCGAAATATTATACCATATCTATAATTTCTAATTAATTATTTTCTATATACTATTTATATAATTGAACATTATTTATAAAATATTATATCACACCTATACTTTTTTATTGTAAAAAATATTGGTATATGCTATTATAATAAAGTATTGATTTGCCGGAGTGGCGGAATTGGCAGACGCGCGGGACTCAAAATCCCGTGGTGGCAACATCGTGCGGGTTCGACCCCCGCCTCCGGCACCATTAAACAACTAAATGTTGGAATTATAATAAATAAAATTGTAATTCTTAAAAAAATTTGTAGTAAATTATAAAAGACACGATTTTAAAAAATAGTGTCTTTTCTTATGCTTAAATACTATTTTCCATATTTATATAAAAATGTTTTCCCCTTATTTAATAACTTTTATCATTTTTACTTTTTCATCTATAGAAAGTATAATATATTTAATAGTACTTATAATATAAATTATATTTACAATACTAAAGGGTGATATTATGAATTCCAAAGCTGTCAGTAAAATTTCTTTAATCTACAAGATAATTTTTTCCCTTATTATTATTTCAGGATTTTTAATACGCTCACAATTCAATATATTGGTACTTTTTTCCTTTACAATTCTAAGTAATATATTTGTACTTGTTCTTACAATAGCAACTATTTATTTTAATTTTCAATCTAGAAACAAATATAGTGAAAATTTCCAAAAATTACGCTCCTTAAGTGTTATGTTAATTTTAACTACAGGTCTTATTTACCATTTTGTTATTTTACCTGAAAGCATTTCACAAGATTCTAATTATAATGTTTTTTTATACCATAATATTGTAGGACACTATGTCGTACCTTTAGGTATGTTTATAGATTGGCTACTTTTTGACGATAAAGGTCATATTTCCAGAAAAGAACCTTTAATATGTTTAAGTATTCCAATAGTTTATTTTCTACTATATATTATTTACTATACAGTTGGAAGCCTAATAAAAAGTAGTAATCTTTCTGCAATTTATTTTTTTATGGATGTAAATACTTTAGATTATATTCATCTTATAAAATGGGCTTTAGCCTTACTTTTATGTATTTTATTAGTTAACTATTCTATATATTTTCTAGATAAATTTCTATATAAAAAAGAAAATAAAAAACTAATAAACTAACTATTTCCAATGATTGTTCAAATATTACAAAATGAAACCATATGAAAATTACTCTCATATGGTTTTTATTGTCCCCATATACTCTTTTCTTGTTTTACTTCTTCTTTTTTGGATTTTTGGGAAACCACCCTTTTCTTACTCTTTCCCTTTGTTCAAATAATTCCAATATGCTCCATAAGCAAGTAAACCCCAAGACGCTTAAAATTGCTGACCAAAAGATTTCTTCAATATAAAAACCAAGAGCTATAAATATAAGACCTAAAATTGCAAAAATAGGCCAAATTTTTACTCCAAAATAGTATTCACCTTTAATAACTATTGGATGAAATATTCCTATAATTAAAAAAGTAACTAGTCCTATTACTACACCTTTCATTATGACCTCCTAAAAAAATAGTTACTATAATTTTACCCAGTATAGTAAATGATAATTTAAAACTTATAATTCTTATAAAGTTTCCTAACTAATTACCATATCTTTCTCTTCCCCACTAATTTGGAAGTAATTCTTTTAAGGTAATAATTTTCTTTAAGTCATAATCTACCATAATTTCCATATTTTCATTTTCAATATTTAATTGCATTAAAAATTCTCTACAGGCACCACAAGGCATTCCTCCCAAGTCCTTAGGTCTTTCATTTCGAAATACTATTAAACGATTTATTTTACTTTGCCCACTATTCATATACATATTTAAAGCTGCAACCCTTTCAGCACACAAGTCCATTACACCACAGGTACTTTCAATACAAAAACCCCTATAAATTTCTCCATTTCCTGCTTCAATAGCACAAACAACATGATGGGCATATACAAAAGGAGAAACTTCCCTTGGTTTATATTGTTTTTTGCTTCATAATAAAGTCTTTTCCATATTTCCATAAATTATTCCTTTCTATTTTTGAATTTCACTATATATTATTATAGTATATTAATACTAATTAAAAGTATAAGGCATAATAACCTTTTCTCTACTATCTGTTGGCATTTTTGAATTTTGCAAAAGATTACAGTAGGTAATACAATTTGTTCCATGTTTTTTTCTTATTGAATAAATAGTATTTTCTAATTTTATATTTCTTTCATGTTCTTTTATATTTTCGAACATACATACTTGAAAGGCATAATTATCATCTATTAAATCTATTGCCCTTATTGTAATAGTACGCAAATTACTACTCCAATCATATTGTTTAAACAATTCCATTGCAGCATTTGTTAATTCTAAAGATGAAAATGTAGGATAGGCTAATTTCTTTTGAAATGTTTTTCTAGTTAATAAATTACTTCTTATATTTATTGCAACTCCTGTTGCTAATAATTTATATTCTATTAACTTTCTTGAAATGTCTTGGGCTAGTTCTTGAAAAACATCCCTTACTTCGTCATTATTTACTAAATCAGATTTAGTTGTTATTCCATGTCCTATAGTTTTTACCGGTGGCTTGTAGTGGTAATCCCTTACTTTAGAATCATCTATTCCATTAGCCCATTTCCATATTTTAACCCCATTTATTCCTAAGATATTTTTTAATATATTAGGCTTTGTTTTAGCTATGTCTCCAATTGTTTTTATTCCGATTTTATTTAATTTATTTTTAGTGGACTTTCCTACCATTATTAATTCATCACATTTTAAAGGCCAAACAATATTTTTAAAATTTTCCTTATTAATAATAGTTATTGCATCTGGCTTTTTCATATCACTACCTAGTTTTGCAAAAACCTTATTAAAACTAACTCCTATACTTACAGTTAAACTTAGTTCTTTTTTTATTCTATTTCTTATTTCCTCTGCAATTTTTTCTCCCGATTCAAAGAGTTTAGTCGAACCTGTAACATCTAGCCAGCATTCATCCATTCCATAAGGCTCTACTTGATTTGTATAATCATAATATATATTGTGGGCTTTTCTTGAATAATATAAGTACTTTTCATAATGTGGAGGTAAAATTATTAAGTTAGGACATTTCTTTTTTGCCTCCCAAATAGCCTCGCCTGTTTTAACTCCCATTTTTTTAGCTTCTAAAGTTTTAGCAAGAATAATACCATGTCTATTTTCCTCGTCCCCTCCTACAGCTAAGGCCATACCCCTATACTCTGGATAATCAATTAATTCTACTGATGCATAAAAAGAATTCATGTCGCTATGTAATATTATCCTATTATTTTTCTTCATAGAATCATTCCTAAATAAAATTATCGAACATTTGTTCGTATATTTATTATATAATATTTGCTATAATATTCCAATAAAAAAGAGCCATTCTGACCTGAACCCCCAAATCCTTGTCCGGATTTAGGGGTTCAGGTCAGAATGGCTCTTTTTATAACTTATTTACATGTATGTTTTTTTATTATCTCCATAAATCTTTCATCATTAGAGTCCTCTTGTAGTTCATACTACACCTTTGAATCTCCATTTAACCCTATTATTTTAAAGCCTCTTTCTAAATCAATATTAATTGTTAATTTATCATTTATGGAAATTTTATCAGGTAGTATAGATTTAGTAATGTTATCCCCTTCAAGTTTTCTATAGTTTAAACTTTTCAATATATCTGAAATTTCTTTTATTTCTTCTTTGTCCCCTATTTCCAAAATACATTCACTTAAGCGATGAGTTATAGAGATATTATCTGTTGTTAAGTCCAAAGTTGCAAATATATTTTTTTCTACTATATCTTCTAATTCTTTTTCAACATTTTTTGAAACAGAATTTTCTCCACCAACAATTATTATATTTTTAATATTTTTATTGGTATTAATATATTCTTTAGTTTCTTTTGACAAGTTTTTTGGATTTGTAAGTAATATAGCTCCATTATTCATACTTGCCACTGATGCGGAAGCTAATCCATCTGGGTAATCTGTTCCATCAACTAGAACAATAGTGTCTATATCTTGATTTAAATAGGTTTTATATGCTTTCGCCACTTCTACAGCTGTACCATACCTATTAGAACCTGCTAATCTATGATATTCACTAATATTCGGAACAGATTCTAAGCCTCCAATTACCATATAGGAACCTTCCCAGCCACCATATGGCATTAGTGATGTTATGTTATTATAGTATAGATTTTTATGTATCATTTGCCCAATAAAAGGTGCGGAAGATAAGGAATCTGCAAAATTATAAGCATTTATTGACGCCACACTACCAGAACCGCCTGGTGAAGTATTTCCTATTAGTTTGTCTCTTTCTTTGGAAATGGCAACTGCTGTTTCTAATCTATCCTTACCAGCCAATCTTTTTATAGTTACAGCTAATTTTCCAATATCATTTTCTACTTTTTCACCAATAGTACCTGTACCACCAAGTAAGTAAATTGTTTCTACCTCAAGTCTCTTTATCTCATTTCTCACTAAATTTGGTAGTGAATTTTTAGAAATTAGTAGAATAGGAGCTTCTATTTGCGTAGCTAAGGTTCCACCAACTAATGCGTCCGGAAAATCTTCTCCACTGGCAACTATTACATATTTACTTCCTTTTGGAAAGGTTTTTCTACTAACCTCCACAGCTGTTTCGTACCTATCAGCTCCAGAAATTCTTGAAATATTTAAATCCCTTTCATTAGCTAATGATATTTTAGGGAATACCATTCCTAGAACAAACACTACAGATATAATTATTTTAAACAATCTCTTTTTCATTTTTCTTTCCCTCCTTGAATTATAGAAGATTAGACTATCAAATCAAACATTCCTAATGATTTAAATATAATACTTTCATAATGATAAATTTAAAATCTCCTCCTTTATAGTGAATATATATTCTAGGAATATTATTTAATATATTTGTCTAAAATTCCCTTAAGTCTATTTACTTCTGTTTCAAAAATATTGTTTAGTAGATACTGGGATTTTTCATCATTTATTTTAATAACATCTAAATTTCCACTACAGTATATAGAAAGATTTTCATTAAATTTTATTTTATACTCCATAGCGATTTCAAGAGGAGCATCATCTAATTTTCGATATTTAAATAATTTAAAATTATCTATTATTTCATTAATATCTTCCTTATTCCTAATTTCAGATATAATGTTTTCATCATACAAAACAAATAATTCTATTTTATCTGTAGTGAAATCATACTCCTTTAAGTCAGTTCTATATTCATTATATTTTTCTATTTCTTTAATATAGTCTTTCAAAAGACTGTTAATTTCTTCTACATCCTTATCTTCTGCTTCATATTGAATTCCTTCTTCACCTTTTATTGAAATAATTCTAAGTCCGGTACTTGGTTCAAAATAAATGGATATTTCATCATTAAACTTCATTTCATAAGGCATGGCTAATTTATAGATATTCTCTCCTGTTAATTTTGTGTATTCAATTTTTTTAAGGGCTTTTGTTATATTTTCAATCTCTTTGGCATCAGTTAGCTCTATTCTTTTTCCGTCTTCCAAAAACCAATCCGACAATACTATTTTTTCAGTTTCTAAATTATAATCTTTAAATATTTTTTTAGCCTTATTATTTATACAAGAAACCAATATCATAGAAATAATCAATAAAGTTATTAGTAAAATAAATCTTTTTTTCATAGCCTTTCTCCTTATTATATTTATACCCTTTATAATAAAAACAAGAAAAACTATGATTTTGTGACAAAAAAAGAAGAACTTTTTTAGTTCCTCTTTTTTTAAATATAAAGGTTTATATATCTAAATCATTTAATTGGTCTATTAGGCTTTCCTTTTGAGAAAATTTATATATAATTGGTGGTACTACTACACTTACTATTATTATTATAGTAAATAATATTACATTCATTAAGATTGGAAGAGAATATTTTAGTAGCATATACTCATTTGTGCTTTTAAAAACAAAATATGATAAAGGAATCCCTATTATTGCTGAAATCATAAGTGAAATTATTCCATAGGCAAAACCTTCTCTACTCAGCATTTTTATTATTTGTTTTCTAGTCATACCTATACTTTCCAAAATAGCAAATTCCTTCAGCCTATTTTCTATATTTGCAGCCATCATATTTATATAGTTTAGTATTGCCAAAGATGCTAATATTATTCCCATGCTATAGCCGAGAATTTTAACTTGCTTTTCCTGGTCTTTCATTTCATTATAGCTATCCAATTTAGAATTAAAGGATATATCCTTAACATCTTTAAATACTGATTTAACTTCTTCCTCCACTTCTTTAGAATAGGGCTCTTCATAGTCTACATATAACAACTCTACAACTGGATTTTCAACTATTTTATCATAATAATTTTCGCTGATTATTATGACAGGATTGTAACCTCCGGCAAAGGAAGACGGATTTCCATCTGTATCTGCTACTTTAACTATCTCTTCTTTTTTTATTTCATTTTCTATTAGTGAAAACCTAATTTCTTTATCTTTAACATCTTTTATTTCTACAAATAGATGTTCATTTTCTAAAAAAGCTAATTTCCCTTTTTCAAAAGCTTCCTTATCTATTTTCTTATCCTTCTTTTCATTTATTTTATTAAATGCATTTTCATCTATTCCAACTAATCTAGTATTAAATTTACCCTTAATATTTGAAATAACTTCCTCTCCATTTTTATAGGCCTTAATGTCCTCTTCATAGTTTCCCGGAGAATATCTGGAACTATATAATTCCTTATAAAATTCTCCAAGTAGCTTTTCTTGGTAAGGAAGTTTAACCTCTGTGGATTTTATTGCTCTTACTTCCTTTACACCCTTAATATGTTCTACTTGTGAAATTTTATCTTCAGTAATTAAATTCTCCCCTTCCTCTATTCTTTCATTACTAATATCTATATCGTCGGAAACTATGGCATTTAAAACTCTTTTCCCATCATTTCCTCTTACAATAACATTTATATTAATAAATATTATTATGGACAAAACAAATGACGCTATAATAATTACCGATTGTTTTTTATTTCGAAAGATACTTCGTAAATTTAAAGATTTTATTTTCTTTGAATTTTCTTTTCCTTTGGAGCTTAGTATGAATTTCATAGCTTCTACCGGAGAAATTTCCCCGGCTATTTTCGCCGGTTTTCTTGTGCCAATTAAAACAACAATTATTGAAAATAAGGTAGCTATAATATATACTAAGGGATTTATATTTCCAATAACTGTAGTACTTAAGTCTTGATTTATTAATTTAATAGCTTTGGATATTAATAAATTTGAAACTATAAAACTCGCTACTAGTCCTATAGTAATTCCTATAAGACAATTGAATATCGCCTGCATATATATTATTTTCTTAATCTGTTTCGATGTTGTTCCAATGGTTTTAAGTTGTCCATAAAACCGTATATCTCGAGAAATTGATATATACAAGGTATTGTAGATAAACAAATAACCTGAAAGGAATATCATTATTAATAGACCAAGTAATATAACAACTGTCTTAATAAAATCTAGGATTAAATTCTCATCTGATTCTAAAAACTGATTTTCTTTCATATCCAATTTATTTACAATATCTATAATTTCTGATTCTCTATAAAGATTATTTTTCAAAGATATTTTTAAACTTCCCTGGGTAAAATCCGTTTGCCTTGCTCCTGTAGAGTCATAGAATTCCTTAGAAATATAGGCTTTTGATTTACCGGTGTAATCCTTATAATAACCTGATAATTTAAAGTTAAAATCAGTTGACTCCTTTTTATCGACTTTAGATGATAAGGGATAATAATTTGCATTTATATCCATTCCAATTTTCGGATTTCCTATTCCCAATTTATTTAAATTTGCTGTAGATAGAATAATTTCATCCTTGTTTTTCGGGTAATTTCCTTTTACAAATTCAAATGCCGGTATATGCTGTTTTTCCCAAGAAATATCATCCGCCCAATACAATTGTATTCCTGAAACTTTTTCATTGTCAATCTTATCTATTATTCCGCATTTTACAACTAAACCGGCATATTTTACCTTATCCATTTTCTTAATGATTTCCACTTGGTCTTCTCTTGGTTCTGAAAGGGCAATATTGTAATCTATTCCCGCCATTCTAACCTGTCTTTGAGAAATACTCTCCCAATAGGTTATTCCTATTCCAATTATAGAGGTTATTAAAAAAGTTGTAAGAATAATTGCTATTATAGTTAAAATATTTCTCTTTTTATTACCTCTATAGGACTTTTTTGCAATATCACTAATAAATTTTCTGCTATCTACTTTGTACATTATTGTCCTCCTAGAATTCTACCATCTTCTATTCGAACAATTCTATCGGCCATTTGAGCAATTTCTTCGTTGTGAGTAATCATAACTATAGTTTGATGAAATTCCTCACTGGATATTTTAATAAGTCCCAAGACATCCAAACTTGTTTTACTATCTAAATTACCTGTAGGTTCATCTGCAAGTATTATAGATGGTTTTGAAGCTAAGGCCCTTGCCAGTGCAACTCTTTGTTGTTGACCGCCTGAAAGCTGATTAGGCATTGCAGTTTTCTTATTTCCTAAACCTATTAAGTCAATAATATTATTAATATAATTCTTATTAGGTTTTATTCCATCAAGTTTAATTGGAGCTACAATATTTTCATAGACATTCATAATTGGCAACAGATTGTAATTTTGAAATACAAATCCAATTTTTCTACGCCTAAATATGGTCAGTTCATCTCTTTTCATTTTTGAAATATCCTGTCCTTCTACCATCACCTTCCCGGATGTTGGTGTATCTAAACCTCCCAACATATGTAATAAGGTAGACTTACCACTTCCCGAACTACCTACTATTGCTAAAAATTCTCCTTTATTAACGGAAAGATTTACTCCATCTAATGCTTTTACAGTAGATTCACCTAGTTTATAATATTTTTTCAAGTTTTCTGTTCTTAAAATTTCCATATTTTCATCTCCTTTGTTAATAACAATATATCAGAGAAATCTTTCCACATTCTTTCCAAAATATGACAACTTTGACATATTCAATAAAAAAGAACGAGTCTACAAAATTAAAACTCATTCCCTAAAATATCTAAATTTTTATTTTTTTTAATTCACTTTGGCACTATATTTTATTTATTGTCTCTTAATAAAAATATAGAGAAAATACTTCCCTTATCTTTTTCTGAAAATACCTTTATATATCCTTTTTGTTTTCTTATAATTTCTCTAGATAAATATAAGCCAATCCCAAATCCTTCTTTTTGTGAAACTTGAGAAGATCTATAAAATCTTTGAAAAATTGCTCCTTGCTCCTCTTCTAAGATACCTATTCCTTCATCTCTTATATTTATAGATAAAAAACTTTCATATGGGATTACATCAATATAAATATTACTTTTTTCCGGAGAATATTTAATTGCATTTTCTAATATATTTATTAAAGCTTCCTTAGTCCACTTCATATCAAAAAACGCTTCTTCTCTTGTATCTTTATAATGAATAATTATTTTCTTTTTTAAAGCTTTAATTTCTATTCCTTGACAGGATTGATATACAAGTTCATCAATAGGACATTTTTCTATTTCAACAGATATTAAATCCGTTTCTAAATATGATGTTTTTACAAGTTCTTTTATAAAAAATTCCATTTTTTCAGATTGTTTATAAATCTGATTTGCCATTTTAACCTGTTTTTCATTTAATTTCGTTTCTTTTAATAAATCCGAATACATCATAATACCGGTTAAGGGATTTCTTACTTGATGAGAAATATCGGAAATTAATGTTTTTATTTTATTTTTTTCAACTTTTGAGGCTTCTTTATTGTTTGTGTAAATATAAACCATTTTATTTAATCTTTCAGCAATAGCAGAATTCATTGACTCATCAAATTCTAAATCTTGTTCTTGACCATTTATGGCGTAGTCAATAGTCTGTAAAGTAGTTTTTAATATTTTCTTACTCTTTTTGTTCTCTATAATTCCATAGCAAATTGAAGAAAAAGATATAATTAATAAAATAATAATTACAAAGTTATTCTGCATAATTATTCTCCCAAACATATCCTTTTCCATATATTGTCTTAATGAATTTAGGTTTTGATGGCGTATATTCCAATTTATCCCTTAATCTTCTAATTCCAACTGACAATGCATTATCGTCAACATATTCCGTCCCATCTGGCCAAACCCATTCTAAAAGACGCTCTCTTGTAAGAATTACATTTTCATTAAAAACCAACAAATATAAAATTTTTTGTTCGGTTTTACTTAAGTCAACAAGTTTACCTTCCTTATAAAATTCCATAATAGAAAATTTGAAATTAAATATTCCCTTACTATATTCTTTTTCTTCATCTTGAGAATATCTTCGAAGTAAGGCCCTTATTCTTGCTCTAAGTACCATAACACTAAACGGCTTTACTATATAATCATCTGCTCCTGATTCTAATCCCCTTACTACATCAAGTTCTAAATCCCTTGCTGTTAATAAAAGTATAGATACACCATTTGTCTTTCTTATTTCTTTACAAAAATCAAAACCACTTCCATCAGGCAAATTTACATCAAGAATTAATAAATCAAATTCTATCTTCTCCATTATATTTCTAGCTTCTTTTATATTTGTACAAAGAAAGAACTGTAATTCATCTTTACCCAATGCAATTTCTATTCCCTCAGCTAAATCTATATCATCTTCTACAATTAATATTTTTTTCATCTATTCTTCCATATTCTTTAATATACTCTTGTTCCAAAAGGCATTAAGGCTAATTTTGCAAATTTAAAACACTGTAATCCAAAGGGAATTCCTATTATTGTAATACACAATAATATTCCATTTCCTATTGCAGCAATAGCTAGTGGAATTCCACTAATTATTATCCATAATATATTTGCAATTGTTGACATTACCGTACCTGAGCCATATTCTACATCTTTACCAAAGGGAAAAAAAGCCAAACCAGCTATTTTAAAACACTGTCTTCCTATTGGTATTCCAATTATGGTTATACTCCAAAGGATTCCGGCTAAAGTCCAACTAAGTCCTTGCCAAAAACCACCAAAAATAAACCATAATAAATTTCCTAAACATCCCATATTATCCCTTCCTAATAATTAGTTATAAATTTTATATTCCTAATTATATTATAAGGGTTTATTTTATGATTTTGTTACTACAAATATTACAATTAATCTACATTTTAATATTTATTACTTTTATAGGTATTAATAGCAAATTCTATAAAGTTTTCACCATTTTTATATGAGGGCACCACTCATCATAATAAATATCTCCAATTTCCTTAAAACCACATTTCTTATAGAAATTTTCCACTTCTTTTTGTGCCGATAGTTTTATTTTATTTCCTCCCAGTTTCATTACCTTTTCTTCTAATATTTTTATGATTTCTTTTCCTACTCCATATTTCCTATACTCTTTTAAAACTGCTACTCGTCCTATAAAATATTCATTTTGATTTTCTAAATCTTCATAAAGCCTAGCAGTAGCAACCGGATTTTCATTATAATAGTATAATATATGTAAGGAATTTTCATCTATTTCATCAAACTCATCATTAAACTCTTGCTCCTTTATAAAAACCTCTTCTCTAATTTTGATTATATCCTTATTTAATTTACTGAAAAATTTATACATATTCCCTCCAAAGTCCATTATGTAAAAACAAACAGAACAACTTATAAATCACCGGTTATTCTGTCTTAATTATACTATATTCTTCTTTATACCTAATAATTCTCTTTTTAGCAAAAAGTTTTATTTATTTCTTATTACTTTTAAAGATTTTTTCAATTTTTTTATTGCCCAAGTATAGTGACTTAAAGTTACTGATACTGCATAACTTCCTAATGTAGAACCACCTGTCCATGAATATACGTTTTTCATAAATAATTCTTCATTTGAAAATTCATCTATTAATTTCATAACATCATTATGGCTTTTCTTTAAGATTTCTTCTGAATTCTCTAAGCTGGTATTTTGATGTTTTTCCCACAATTTTATATTCATTTGGCCATAATTTCTCCAATTATAAGGAAGTGGTAGAAAGGATTTTTCCCTACCCTGTAAATTACTATTTACCCAGTTTAAAAATAGTTGATGCCATTCATATAGATGAATTAAAACATCTCTAAGATTTTTATCTCTCTCCCAGTGAGCTTCTTTTCCTATAAAATCTCCATAGTCTAAAGCTCCAAGTTTTTCTTCTTCTGTCATTGTATTTATTATATCCCATAAATTTCCATATTGTTTTTTTGAAGATTCGATTAAATCTTTTTTGCTTGTAGGTCTTGCCATGAATTTTCCTTCTTTCTAAAAGTTTCACTATTTAATAAAATAGCAGGCCTCTGTAACATATTCTTCTTCATTTTGTGTTTGTGCCGGAGAAACATGAAAAATATTTGCCATTTTACCGGTTAAACTTAAATTATTTTGTTCTATATAATAAGCAACCGCCTCTGCAACTTTTGGCATTTGTTCATATGAACCTGAAAAAGTTACTGATACTACTTTTTGTTCTTTTGTCCTTGTTAATTCTATACCATTAGAATCATCTTTATCTTCTACTGTAACTTGAATTTCTACATCTATATCTTCTTCTTTGTATTCATCATCATGATAAATAGCCATGGTATAGCCATCGTAAATAGGTTTTATATTATTTTTAGTAATAATTTCATATATTTCATTCCAAAGTATTCCTTCATCATAATAAGTTGGTATTTTCTTTCTTAGAGAAATTACCTTACGTTGTGGAATTATTTTTTCTACTACATTATATTTAATCATATTTAGATTTTTATTTATATCAGATACTATTTTAAGTTTATGTATTTGTTTTTCTAGTTTTTCCTGTTCCTCTTTTATTTCCTCTATTCTTAATTTATAATAGGTTAATAATTCCTCTTCTTTATGCTCACTGTCAATTAGGCTTTTAATCTTTTTTAATGAAAACCCTAAATCCTTATATATTGTTATTTTAGCTGCTTTTTCTAATTGCTTTGCTGAATAATACCTATAATTTGTATTTTCGTCTACCTTGTCAGCTTTTAAGAGCCCTATTTCATCATAGTGCCTTAACATTTTAATTGTAATATTTGAAAGTTTTGAAAATTCACCAATTTTAAACATAACCCACCTCTTTCCTATTACTTTTATTATAACCTCTCCCATTATAGGAGAGTCAATAAATATTAATTTAAATTTTAGGATTTTATTTCTTTTAAAGATAAACAAAAAAAGAACCATGCACTTGCATGGCCCTTAAATTTTATTCTTCTGTTTTACTATAATCGTAGCTTGCCATTCTCTTATAGTTAGCATATCTTTCGTTAGCATCTCTTTCTGCTTCAGCAAATAGAATTTCTGCTTCTTCAGGGAAAGATCTCTTTAATGAAGTATATCTAACTTCTGAGTTAATAAATTCTTGGAAGGAAGCTTTTGGTTCTTTTGAATCTAATTGGAACGGATTCTTTCCTTCTTCTTTAAGTCTAGGATCGAATCTGTATAGATGCCAGTAACCAGCTTCAACAGCTTTCTTTTCTTGTTTTTGAGATTTACCCATACCAGACTTAATACCATGGTTAATACATGGAGCATAAGCTATTATTAATGATGGACCTGGATAACTTTCAGCTTCTCTTATAGCTTTTATTGTTTGTGCTTGATTTGCACCCATAGCTATTTGTGCTACATAAACATAACCATAAGTTGTAGCCATTAATCCTAAGTCTTTCTTTCTTATTCTCTTACCTGCTGTTGCAAATTTTGCTACAGCTGCTGTAGGAGTAGATTTAGATGATTGACCACCTGTATTTGAATATACTTCTGTATCCATTACTAAAATATTTACGTCTTGTCCAGAAGCAATTACATGGTCTAATCCACCGTAACCTATATCATAAGCCCATCCGTCTCCACCAAATATCCAAACAGATTTTTTAATTAAGTAATCTTTTCTTGATTCTATTTCCTTAATTATTCTATCTGCATCGTTATTTCCTGTATTAGCAACTAAGTTAGGTAAAATATCGCCAGTTGCAGCCTTAGAAGCTGTTACATCGTCCATTCCTTCTATCCAAGCTTTAAATGGATCGTTTAGTGGTGAATCTATATTTAATTCTAAGAATTCTTCCATTAAGAATTTGATTTTTTCTCTAGTTTTTTCAACACCTAAATGCATTCCAAAACCATATTCAGCATTGTCTTCAAATAATGAATTAGCCCATGATGGTCCTTTTCCTGTTGCTGAATTTTGACAGTATGTTGTTGCTGGAGCTGAACCACCCCAAATAGATGAACAACCTGTAGCATTGGCAATCATCATTCTGTCACCAAATAATTGAGTAATTAATTTAGCATAAGGAGTTTCTCCACAACCAGCACAAGCTCCTGAGAATTCTAATAATGGTTGTTTAAATTGACTACCTTTTACAGTTGTATCTGCAACTAAATCTTCCTTATATCCAACTTTTTCATGTGCATAATCCCAGTTATCTTTTTGTGCTTGATATTGCTCTTCAAAAGGTTTCATTATTAAAGCTTTTTCTTTTGATGGACATACGTCAGCACAGTTACCACAACCTGTACAGTCTAATGTACTAACTTGAATTCTAAATGTATAGTCTTCTAATCCCTTACCAATTGCTTTTTTAGTTTCAAAACCTTCTGGTGCATTAGCTTTTTCTTCTTCTGTTACTAAGAAAGGTCTAATTACTGCATGAGGACAAACATAAGCACATTGGTTACATTGAATACAATTATCTATTTGCCATTCTGGCACTTCTAAAGCTATTGCTCTTTTTTCATAAGCTGAAGTTCCCATTGGGAATTCTCCGTTAGCTCTATCTGCAAATTTTGATACTGGTAAGTCATTTCCTTCTTGAGCATTCATAGGAATTACTACTTCTCTTATGAATTCTGGAAGATTTTCATCTTTAGTATCATCTGCATCTAAGTTAGCCCAAGCTGCAGGAACATCAATTTTTAATACTGAATTAACTCCTTCGTCTACAGCCCTGTAGTTCATGTTTACAACATCTTCACCTTTTCTACCATAAGCTTTTACTATTGCTTCTTTTAATCTTGCAACAGCTTCATCTAATGGTAATACTTCAGAAAGTTTGAAGAATGCTGATTGCATAACCATGTTAATTCTTCCACCTAATCCTATATCTGCTGCAATTTGAGATGCATTAACTATATAGAAATTAATGTCATTTTCAGCAATATATCTTTTCATTGAGTTAGGTAAGTGAGTTTCTAATTCTTCAGGTGACCAAATACAGTTAAGTAAGAAAGTACCACCTTTTTTAAGACCTCTTAATAATTTATATTGGTTAACATATGATTGTTTTGAACATGAAATAAAATCTGCACTGTCTATATAGTAAGTTGATTTTATTGGTTGGTTACCAAATCTTAAGTGAGAAATTGTAACTCCACCAGATTTTTTAGAATCATATTCAAAATAACCTTGAGCGTACATATCTGTACCATCACCTATAATTTTTATAGCTGATTTATTAGCCCCTACTGTACCATCTGAACCGAATCCCCAGAATTTACAGTTAATAGTTCCTTCAGGAGAAGTATGAATACCTTCTTTAACTTCTAATGATCTATTTGATACATCATCTTTTATACCAATTGTAAATCTTTTCTTTGGTTCTTCGCTTATTAAGTTGTCATAAACTGCAACTATTTGTGCTGGAGTTGTGTCTTTTGAACCTAATCCATAAATACCACTTAAGATTATTGGTTGATTTTCTTCATCATAAAATGCAGATTTAACATCTAAGTATAAAGGTTCTCCAAGGGAGCCTTTTTCTTTAGTTCTATCTAATACTGCAATTCTTTTTACAGTCTTTGGTATTACATTTAACATATGCTCTTTTGAAAATGGTCTGTATAAATGAACTTTTACAACACCAACTTTTCTTCCTTGAGCTGCTAAGTAATCAATAGTTTCTTCTATTGTTTCAGTTACAGAGCCCATAGCTACTATTATATCTTCTGCATCTTCTGCTCCATAATAGTTAAATAAGCCATAGTTTCTACCTGTAATTTTATTTATTTCATTAATATAATCTTCAGCTACACCAACTATATCATCATAGTAATTGTTTGAAGCTTCAACAGATTGGAAATATATGTCTGGATTTTGTGCTGTTCCCATTGTCTTTGGTCTTTCAGGGTTTAATGAATTATTTCTAAACTCATTAATTGCATCATAGTCAACTAATTTTGATAACTCATCATAATCCATAACTTCAATCTTTTGTATTTCATGAGAAGTTCTAAAACCATCAAAGAAATGTAAGAATGGCACTTTACCTTTAATTGCTGCTAAATGTGCTACTGAACCTAAGTCCATAACTTCTTGAACAGAACCTGAAGCTAATAAAGCAAATCCTGTTTGTCTTGCTGCCATTACGTCTTGGTGGTCTCCAAATATACTTAATGCATGAGAAGCTAAAGCTCTAGCTGATACGTGGAATACACCAGGTAATAATTCCCCTGCTATTTTGTACATATTTGGAATCATTAATAATAATCCTTGAGAAGCTGTAAAAGTAGTAGCTAATGAACCTGCTGCTAAAGCACCGTGCATTGCTCCTGCTGCTCCTGCTTCAGATTGTAATTCTGAAACTAGTACTCTTTGACCAAATATGTTCTTTCTTCCATTCGCAGACCATTCATCTACATATTCCGCCATTGTTGAAGACGGAGTTATTGGATAAATTGATGCTACATCTGTGAATGCATACGCAACATGGGCTGCAGCCATGTTTCCATCCATAGTCATCATATGTTTTGCCATTAATTATACCCCCTATAAAGTATCTATATATTTTAATAATTTATATCCCGAGTAATTATATACTCTTTTTAAAATTATTGTCAACTTTTTGACTCATTTTCCATATCTGCAATAAGTCTTTTATTTAATTCCAATGCTGCATTATAGCCGAAGGATCTTTGTCTAAAGTTTCTTACAGCAACCTCTACAATCATAGCAACATTTCTACCTGGTTTAACAGGTACGGTTATTTGGTTAACTTTTACTCCTAGAATTTCTGTGTATTCATCATCTATTCCTAAACGATCATACTCTTTATCATTATCCCATTGTTCTAAAGCTATAACCATATCTATTTCAGTTTGAGATTTAACGCTTCCAACTCCATATAAACGTTGAATATCCAATATTCCAATTCCTCTTATTTCAAGAAAATGCCTTATGTTTTTAGGAGCTTGTCCCATTAAACCTCTTTCTAGTTTTCTAACTTCTACAACATCATCTGCTACTAATCTGTGACCTCTTATAATTAAATCCAATGCAGTTTCAGATTTTCCTACAGAGCTTTTTCCTATAATTAAAACTCCTACACCATAAATCTCCATTAAACCTGCATGTATACTAATTTCTTCACTTAAAACGTATTCTAGTTTATCATCTATTTTAGAAATCAATCTTGTAGTAGATCTTGCAGATCTAAGTAATGTCCTGTCATAATAATCAGCTAAGTCTATTATTTCTTCATTAATTTCCTGATTATGAGAAAATATTAAACATGGAATTTTATACGATAAAATACCTCTAATTCTTTCATATCGCATTTGCTTATCCATAGATTTTAAATAAACATTTTCAGTTTTACCTATTATTTGCAATCTTTTAAATGGAAATTGTTCGTAAAAACCAGCTAGCTGAATACCAGGTCTATTTACTTGTGCATTTGTTATAAAAACTTCATCAAAATCCGAACTTTTTTTAATAATTTCTAAATCAAGTTCTTTACATAAATCACTAAGTTTTATACCTTTCAACTTTTCTCCTCTTTAAAAAAATTATAAATATTCTCCGCAGTTGATTTATTAATCTTATCTACTTCCATCAACTCTTCAATTGAAGCTTTTTTTATTTTATCAATCGATTTAAAATGCTTTATTAAAGCCTTTTTTCGTATACTTCCTATTCCTTCAATTTCATCTAATAGCGATTTTTTCAAATCTTGCTCTCTTAACTTTCTATGATAGTTAATTGCAAATCTATGTGCTTCCTCTTGAATTTGGAAAAGCATTCTGTATAAAGCCGAAGATACCTTTAATGGATATTCTTGATTTTCATAAATTATCCCTCTTGTTTTGTGAAAATCATCTTTTACTAAGCCAATAACAGGTATTGCTAAATTAAATTCTTTAAGAACTTCTTTTGCAATATTAACTTGACCTTTCCCTCCGTCCATAATAACTAATGACGGTCTTTTTCCAAATCCGGAAATATTATTTCCCTTTTTATTTTCAACTACAAATCTAGAAAATCTCCTTGTTAATACTTCCTTATGACTTGCATAATCATCTGCGCCTTCTACTGTCTTAATTTTAAATTTTCTATATTCCTTAGGTGCCTTTTCCCCATTTTCAAAAACAATCATAGAACCTACTGATTGTACTCCTGAAATATTGGAAATATCATAACACTCTATTCTGCTTGTATCATCTATACCTATTAATTCTTTTAGTTCCCTATTTGCAGCATCCTTATTTCTTTCTCTTCTTTGTTTGCTAGTTATATGTTTTTCCAACATTTCCTTAGCATTTGTTTCTACCATTTCAACAAGTTTTACTTTTTCTCCTCGTTGGGGCTTGTAAATTTTTACCTTGCTTCCCTTTTCATTACTTAGGTATTCTTCTAGAGTTTCTAAATCCTCAGGAAGAATATCTACTAAAATTTCTTTCGGAATAAAGGCCATGTCTAAATAAAATTGCTTTAAAAAGGAACTCATAATTTCACTATTATTTTCATAGAATTCATCTTCTATTGAAAAATGTTCTCTGTCAATTATTTTTCCATTTCTCATTAAAAATACCTGAACGCATATATCCGGACCATTTCTTGCTAATGCAATTATATCCATATTTGTTCCCTTAGCATTTCTAACCTTTTGTTTTTCTATAATTGCTTCTATATTTTGTAAATTATCCCTATATCTTGCTGCTAGTTCAAAGTTCAACTCTTTACTAGCCTGCAACATTTTTTCCCTTGTTTCATCTATTATTTTACTTTCCTTACCTTTTAAAAACAATTCAACTTCCCCTATGTTTTTTAAATATTCCTCTTCAGAAATATTCTTAATACAAGGTGCACTACATTTTTTTATATAGTAGTACAAACAAGGTCTTTTTAAATATTGATTTTTGTCAAAGTTTAAACTGCATCTTCGAACTTTAAACATATCCTGTAAGATTTCTATAATCTCTGTAACAGCATATGCATTGGGAAAAGGACCAAAGTACTTAGCTCCATCCTTTTTAATTACCCTATCTTTAACTATTCTTGGAAATTTTTCTTTATTTATTTTAATAAATGGATATTTCTCTCCATTTTTTAATAAAATATTGTATTTTGGTTTCTTATCTTTAATAAAATTAGATTCAAGAATTAATGATTCTACTTCATTATCTACAATAATATATTCAAATCTTTTTATATGCTTAACCATTTCAACTACTTTTTCAGTTTGGTTGCTAGTACTTGTAAAATATTGTCTTACTCGTTTTTTTAAGTTTTTAGCCTTACCAACATAAATAATTTCATTATCTTCGTTAAACATCATGTAGACACCAGGTTTATCTGGTAACCGTTTTAATTCTTCTCTTATATCAAACATTAAACTCCTTACTACCTACAATAACATTCTAGATTTTTATATAGCTTTTGTTTTTTCTTTTAAATATTCTAAATCTTTTCCATCTAGATATTTTGATAATTCCTTATAACATCTATTATGATATTCATTTAGCCATTGTACTTCTTCTTCTCTTAGTAATTCTTTAATTACTGGTTTAGTATCAATAGGACAAAGAGATAGAGATTCAAAACCATAAAAATCTCCAAATTTTGTTTGAAATTTGTCAATACATAGCATTATATTTTCTATTCTAATACCATGACTACCTTCAATATAAACTCCAGGCTCATTTGAAGTTATCATTCCAGGAATCATATCTATATTATTATGTCTAGGTGAAATGTTTTGTGGACCTTCATGACAAGCTAAAAAGTATCCTACTCCATGACCTGTACCATGATTAAAGTCTATACCCTTTTCCCATAAAGGTTGTCTTGCAATAATATCTAAAGCCGAACTCTTTGTTCCCTTTTTAAATATTGTTAACATTAAAAGAATGTGGGACCTTAATGTTAAAGTATAGTGTAATTTTTCATCTTCTGTTAAATCACCTAAAGCAATGGTTCTTGTAATATCTGTAGTACCATCAAGATATTGACCCCCACTATCTACCAAGTATAGTCCCTTACTTCTTAAATATACAGGACTTTCGTCACTTGGAGAGTAATGTGGAAGAGCTGCATTTTCACCATAAGCTGATATTGTTTCAAAGCTAGGTTCAATAAATAACTCCTGTTCCTTCCTAAATTCCAACAGTCTTCTTGAACAATCCATTTCTGTAATTTCTTTATTACTAGAAACATTTTCTTCTACCCAATTTAAGAATTTTACAAGGGCAACACCATCCTTTATATATGCATTTCTTTGATTTTTTATTTCTGTAGTATTTTTAACAGCCTTCATACTAGTTGTAAAATCAATTCCTGTTTTTTTATTAATATTTTCTGGTATAGAATTAAATAATCTTACATTAACTCTATTCGGATTAAAGTAGATGGTTTTTGTAGGGTCTAAGTCTTGAAGTTGTTCAAAAATAGCTTCATATTCCTCTACTTCAACACCATTTAATTTTAAATTAGAAATTATTTTTTCATCTAATTTTTTCAAATCTACAAATAATCTAGCTTTATCTTTATTAATTAAAACATAGGATAGAACAACTGGATTATAATCTACATCTAATCCTCTTATATTTAATAAATAACTTATATCATCTAAACTGGAAAGTAGATAATAATCTACCTTGTTTTTTTCCATAAAATCTCTAACTTCAGATATTTTTTCTTCAGTTGTAGCTCCGGCATAATTAACATCATGTAAAAAGACTTTGTCCGAAGGTTTATTAGGTCTATTTTCCCATATTTCATCAATTAAATCCCTGTTAGACTCTATTTTTTTATTAACTAAACTATTTTTCAAATTTAAGTAATCTGCATAGCTATAGGTTTCTCCATCAAAAGCAACTACACCATTTTCTTCTACTTCATTGTTTACGAATTCTATAATTGTAGGAGTTCCTTCTAATCCCATTTTATATAAATCTATTCCTGAACCTTCTAGTTCCTTTGCTGCCTGAATAAAATATCTGCCATCTGTCCAAAGTCCTGCCTTGTTCTTTGTTATGGCAAAAGTACCTGCTGAACCAGTAAAACCGGATATATATTCTCTAGTTTTATAATACTTTGCAATATACTCAGATTGATGAGGATCTGATGTAGGCACAATATAAGCATCTATATTATATTTAATCATTAAATCTCTTAAGTTTTTTATTCTATCTTTAACCATAAATTACCTCTCTGTTTTTTAATTATCAATGTAATTATATCATAATATTTGCAAATTATTACTATTCCAACATTGTTAAATAGTCTAATAATCTATTTAAATCCTCTTTTGTATCAACATCTATATTTGCACCTTCATCATCGACTTGTACAGTTTGAATTTTATTTTCTATCTCATTCCAGAAACCTCTAAGACCATTTTCTCCCTTATAATTTAAAATTAAAGGTATACATTTGCTCTTTATAAGAGGAGGATGTTTCCTATATTGTTTATATAGGGGAAAAACCACTAAATTTCCCCCATTGTCTTTTTCAATAATTGTTTTATAACTATTTTCCCCAATAGCTGGCATATCTCCTGGAATTAAAAATACTCCATAACAATCCCCTAAATTTCTAAGTCCTTCCTTTATTGAATCTATCATTTCCAAATTTTTATAATTCTCATTTAATATAAATCTTATTTTTTTACCATAGTGTTTTTCTGTAATTTTTTTAATTTCTTCAGCCTTGTTTCCTAATACTATTATAATTTCATCAATACCACCATTAAACATATTATCTATAGTATGAAAAATCAATGGTTTTCCTTTTAAGTCCATTAACAATTTGTTTTCTCCCATTCTAGAAGAAAGTCCTGCTGCTAAAATTAAGCCCTTATATATTTTTTTCATAAAGCTCCTTATTTATTTTCCAATTTTTCATTACCAACAAAAATTTCATTAAATTTCCTATTGGCAAAACGTCTTACTTCTCTATCAAATTCCATATATTTATCTAAATAATCCTTTCCTTTTTCAGTTAAAATACTATTTCCACCTTGTTTACCACCATGACGTCTTTTTACAACTTCAAACCCTAGAGCTTCTTCAACTACCTTTATCATATTCCATGCTTTACTATAGGATAATGCCATGTGGTTACAAGCTTGTTTAACAGATCCAACTTCATTTATTAATTGAAATAACAACTTAGTTCTTGAATCAAAAAATAAAACTTCCTTCTCAATATTAATTCTAAGAAAGGGATGTAAAATTTGAGTATTATGTATTGCTAATAGTTCTGAAACCGACTCCATTTCATCAATACTATGTATAATTCCTTCATCCTTAACATTTAAAAATCTTCTTCTATTTTGTAGACTTCTTACAGTTTCCCTCATAGTTAGATTAGAGTTAAGAAAAATATCAAATATATTCCTATCCAATAAAATAGGATGTCCACTTTTTCTTTTAAATGAAGGTGAAACAATATCACCTTCTGTATTAATTAATTCCAGCAGAGTTTTAAATTTAAACATAGGTACAGAAACAGGAGTAATTAATACCCTATCGACTTTGTCATATAAATACTCTAAACCAATTTTAACTAAATTTATCATTGTAGGCTGAACATTATCTTTATTATGTAAAAATATTACATCATAATCCCATAAATGACGTTCTAAATCATAATTTTCTTTACCTAGCACTATTATTTTAGGATACACCTCGGCCTGTTGAAAAGTTAGAACTTCTCTTTTAATTACCGATATTGAACCTATAACAGACAATGGATCAATTGACCTACCAGAATCGTTTTCATTTCCTACAACAATAATTCCACCAATTTTTTGCATTGACTACTCCTCCACATCTAGTATTTATTCTACCATAAGTTATTATAATTATTTACAATAAATATCCCCTATGGTAGAATTTATAAGGGTTTTGTAATAACAATATTAAGAAAGAGTGATTAAATGAAATTAGGTATTGTAGGTTTACCAAATGTAGGTAAAAGTACTCTATTTAACGCAATAACTAAAGCAGGAGCAGAATCTGCTAATTATCCGTTTTGTACAATAGATCCAAATATTGGAATAGTAAATGTTCCTGATGAAAGACTTGCAAAATTATCTGCAATTAGTGGTTCTAAAAAACTTTTGCCTGCAAATATAGAATTCTATGACATAGCAGGACTTGTAAAAGGTGCTAGCAAAGGCGAAGGACTGGGAAATAAATTCCTTGCTAATATAAGAGAAGTTGATGCAATAGTAGAAGTATTAAGATGTTTCCAAGATGAGAATATTGTCCATGTAGATGGAAATATTGACCCATTAAGAGATATAGAAACAATTAATTTAGAGCTTATTTTTTCCGATATGGAAATGGTAGAAAAAAGACTGGATAAATCTAGAAGAGCATTAAAGGGAAATAAGGATTTACAAGAAGAAGTAAATTTATTGGAAAAATTATTAACAGTATTAGAAGAAGGAAAATCTGCAAGGGTTTTAGATTTAAATGACGACGAGAAAAAACTTTTAAAAAGTTTTAACCTATTAAGTGATAAACCAATAATATATGTTGCTAATGTTTCCGAAGAAGAAGTTGCCGATGCTGATTCAAATGAATTTGTAAAACAAATCAAAGAATTTGCCGCAACAGAAAATGCTGAAGTAGTTGCTATTTCTGCACAAATTGAACAAGAAATTTCAGAACTTGAAGATGATGAGAAAAAAGAATTTATTGAAGCTATGGGATTAGAAGAATCTGGAGTAAATACATTAATAAAAGCTAGTTATTCATTACTTGGACTAATGAGCTTTTTAACTACAGGTGAACAAGAGACTAGGGCCTGGACAATAAAAAAAGGAACAAAAGCTGTTGATGCTGCCGGAAAAATCCATACCGATATTTCAAGAGGATTTATTAGGGCTGAAATTGTTAGCTATGATGATTTAGTTGAATTAGGAAGTATGAATGCAGCAAGAGAAAAAGGACTAGTAAGACTAGAAGGAAAAGACTATATAATGCAAGATGGAGATGTAGTCCACTTCCGATTTAATGTGTAAGAAATTTATAAAAGGCTAGATATCAACAAAGGTTGATATTTAGCCTTTTTCTTTTATTTTATTTGTACTTGTTTACACCTTAATATATGCTTTTATACATATTTTTCCCTTCCCGTTGCACACGCATTGCACACGCTGTGCACACGATTATGTTTATTAGATTTAACTTCAAACATCTGTTATAATTTATTTATCGAACGTTAGTTCTTCTAGCGAGGTATATATTTTGAAAGATTTAGATATAGAAAGATTAGTATTCAATGAAGCATCCAGAATTAAAGAAGTTGTAAATTTACTTATTGAAAACAATAAAAAGGATTTTAAAGTTTCATCCATGCTTGAAAAGGATTATGAAAATATGATTGATGAATTTTATCTCATTATAGAAAAAATAATAAATTAGATGATGATGTATTTGAAAGGTATTTATCAAAAATAACGGATAGCTACAGCATAAATGGATTAGATAACAGCATAATACATATTAATAGGAAAAAATACTAGGAGGATAAATAAATCCTCCTGTTTTGTTACCTAACTCTACCTAACTTTACTCCTCACTTCTCCATTCTACTTCGCACTTGGCTATTTCAAGCCATTCCTTTTAAAATCGCCGTATAATCGACTTAGAAAGGAAAAAGGTGTCAACATATGTCGTAGTTGATTTCAATTTTACTAAAATATAGTATAATCTTCATATTGTTCACTATCTATTATATTTTTTAATGGAATATTGTCTATAGTCAAATTATCAATAAATTCTTGTAATCTACTATTATCTTCAAAGCTACAAATCAAAGATGATATAGTCATCTCGGACTCCACAATAAAAAACCATGAATAGTTATGCTTACTTTTATCATTTACTATGGCAAATTTTACACCTTTATAATTTATCTCGACTTCACGGTTAATTGATAAATCTTTCTTTAAGTCTTCAAATGTATACTTCCCCATAAATTTCTCCCTTTTAATGTCCAGATCTCTTACCATCTTTCCAAGTATGTCTGTGTGGAAATTTCATCTTGCCAGCATGTCTATAATCAATATCAACATCCGCCCTACCTCTTTCATCATAATATCTTCTTTGTTTCAGTCCTTTGCTATCTCGCAAATCTCTTGAAGAACGTGGTTTTCCGTTAACTGGCAGACTACTCCCCTTGTGTACACTATGTTTTTTTGTTGGAGAACCATTTCTTTTTGCAACATCATATTCATATTTTTCTTTTACCGAATTAGCTTTAGGCTTTAAAAAGTTAACTGTTGAATTCCAAATTGAGGAACCCACTTTTACTATTTGTTTCCTATTTTTATATACTAAATAAGCCCCACCACTTATGACTAATACTGGACCTACATAAGGTATTACATACTTTATACCGGCTATAAATGCAAACAAGGCTTTTAATGCACTAGGTACAGCTACAGACATATCACTTAATGTTACAGTGTAATCTCCTAATCCATCTTCTAGTATATCCTCTTCGAACGTTTCATCTATATTATTTATGATATCAGTTAATTCATCTGTTTCAACAACATTTATAAAATCTTTAACTTCTTCTATATCTTCTATAGTAATATCTTCTATATCTACATGCTCATCTATTATATCAGTTTCCTTTGATAATTGTATAATGTCATACAAATCAGCGGAATCGATTTCATCTGTAATGTCTTTTATTATTTCCACATCTTCTACGGTTAATTCTTCTTCAACCACATCTTCTATATCTACCATGGAAAAAAGTTCTTCCAGCTCTTCTGCCGTTACAATTCTACCGTCTTCCAACTCTATACTTTCTCCATCAATATGATTTAATCCTATTAAATCATCACCGGCATTTTCTTCGCTTGCAAAACTTATCGATCCTACATTTAAACTAGTAACAGTCATAACAAGTAACAATATATATGCTGTAACTTTCTTAAATATATTTTTCTTTTTCATAATACTTTCCTCTCTATTCTATTTAATATTTCTTCCTTGCTTAAGCATGTTAAGTATAACATTTCTATCCTTGTCGAATATTAATTTTGACTAACAAAAACATTACAATATTGTTAGTTGATTATTAAAAATAGGTGGAAATTAATCCACCTTGTCAATCTTATTTATTTAGAATTGTTTTAGCTTCTGGTATTTTATCTAAACAAATTAATAACAGATTCAATAATAAAATAAAAAATGGCAGCTATTCCTCCCAATGCAAATTGAGGAATAGTTAATAAAAAATAAAGATAAACAATCCAAAAGATTGAGTAAACACCTATCAAAATTTTTGATTTTATGGCCTTCTTATTATTAATCCTTATAATTTTATATGTGGTAAAGATAAATAGGCAAATCATAAAAACAATAGCTAAAACCATAACTATGGAATGGCAACCCTTTTTAGTACAAATTTATACCAAACAAAACTTTGAGTTATTGTTTAATCTCCTGTATTCAATAGGACTTATATATCCTATTGAACTATGAATTCTCTCGTTATTATACCAACTTATATACTCTTGCAACTCATCTTGTAATTGTTCTAAATTTTCAAAATTATTTTGATAAATAAATTCTGTCTTCAATATTTTGTTTGTGGCTTCACTTACTGCATTATCGTAAGGATTTCCTTTTCTACTAAGGGAACGCTCTATTTCAAATGTTTCCAATATTTCATCTATTAATTTATTATCATACTCATTACCTCTATCTGAATGAAAAAGTTTTATTTTTTTCAGTGAATATTTACAATTTAATAAGGCCTTTTCTATTAACTTTGAATCCTTATTTTTCCCTGATGAATATCCAATGATTTCTCTATTATATAAATCTATTAATAAACATATATAATTCCAAGATTTACCTACTCTTACATATGTTAAATCACTTACTACTACTTCTAGATTATCTCTTTTGTCAAATTTTCTATCAATTATATTTTTTGTTTTTGATTCATTATATTTATTACTATGTACTCTAAATTGGGCGACTGTATAATTGGAAATTAAAGCATTTTCTTTCATAATTCTAGAAATTTTACGTCTAGAAACTTGATAACCTAATTTTTGTAGCTCCTTCTTTATTTTTCTAGAGCCATAGTTATTTCTACTATTTCTAAATATTACTTTTATTGTTTCTGTTAATTTAGAATTAGGATTATTAACTATTATTCTATTAATATGATAATAGACTATAGATCTATGTATATTTAAAAACTTACACATAGCACTAATACTGTATTTATCTCTATTTGAAATTATTAATTCTACTTTTTGCCTAGTAGTAGTGCAGCTTGCTTCGTGTGCCCTTCAGGGTATAAAATATCATTTTCCATTCTTAGTTGTTGATTTTCTTTTTGAAGTTTGATTAATGCTTTTTCTTCCTCTGTTCTATTCTCCTTTATATCAAATGATTTGGATTGATTATATCTTGTTACCCAACTTCTTAAAGCTGCTGTTGAAACCCCATATTCTTCACTTAAACTACGATAGGTATGGTTTCCTTGATTATAGATTTTCGCTATTTGTTCTTTAAATTTATCATCGTATCTCTTACTTTTACCATTCATGATTTCACTCCTTGTTTTTTATTTAGATTTTATCATGTTTGGTATTAAACTGTCCTATTTAGTGTAGCCTATCCAACAAATAAGCTATTCCCATCTAAAACGTCGTATAAAGCGATTTGACAACAAATAGGTGCTAAACTATAGCTTGGTTTAGCCATAAAAAAAAAGAGGTGGATTTTATCCTACCTCTTTTAATATTATAGTTTACTCTTACATGCTAACCTATATTTTGTTAATATTAGTTGCTTGTAATCCACGAGTTGACTCTTCAGTATCGAAAGTAACTTGTTGACCTTCGTCTAATGTTTTGAAACCGTCTCCTTGAATTTGTGAAAAATGTGCAAAAACATCTTCACCATTGTCTTGAGTTATAAACCCAAAACCTTTTTCAGAATTAAACCATTTAACTGTACCTGTGTTCATAAAAAATACCTCCTTTTAAAATATTGCAATAATCATAAACTTATAAAGGGGTATTTAAATACACTCAATATTAGATTTAATAAAAATTACTATTTAAGTATAACACATACTAATACTTAAAACAATAACAATATATAAAATAAAAATTTCTTTTTTTTATAATATAATCTTCCTTACTAATTAGCCTATGGAGGAAAATGAAACATGAATTCATAATAAATGCTTGTAGTGGAAAAGGTATCAATATATTAAAAAATCAAAGATAACCATTATGGATATTGAGGATGGTCAGGTAGTTGATTTTTTTGCAGAATGCTCAGAAAATTCAAATGAATTTTTATCAACAGGGGTTTCTATTGATTGTAATGAATCTTTAAGACTTAGTATTTAAGATATAATCTATTCAAATCTTTATCGTCCAATGTTTAAAATTATATATGATGATGTTGGAGAATACGACCTACTACATCCTTGTTGCTCTATAGAAATGTATGATTTTTTTTATAAAAATGGAAAAGTACATCCAAATTGTCTTGATAATATAAATAATAGCTTAAAAGAAATAAGGCCTATTATTCATCCTGTAAATCTATTTATGCATACAAAAATTAACAACGATGGCAGTATAACCGTTAATCCTCCCCTATCAAAAGCTGGTAGTAAAATAATTTTAGAGGCAAAAATGAATATGTCTTTAGAAATTGCAGCTTGTAACGTTTCTGAAAGTGATTGTAATAATAAGAAATGTACACCAATAAAAGTAATAGTCCAAAGTTGAATTTCCTTTTAAAAGACTTTGTGAAATCTTTTTATATAAATTAATTTTTCTATTAAAAATATAATTTTTTAGACTAAAAATCCGTCTTATTTATTTTATAATACCTTTATGAAACACAAAAACTTAGGCTTTTAAACCTAAGTTTTTTATATTAATTGTTTACAATTATAACCAGAGCCCAATAATGTCCATTAGGAATATTTGATGTATGATAATAACCTACATTCATACCTTCTGCGTAGGGATGTAAGATATTCGCCTTATGCCCCTCTGAATTCATCCAGGCATCAACTACCGCTTGTGGTGTTCCTTGGCCTACTGCAATATTTTCACCTAAGGAATAGAAATCTAACCCTTCAAATGCTGTAAATATGCTAGAGCCATCTGGTCTTGAATGTGAGAATTCTCTTGACAATTCTTCCGCTCTTACTTGCATACCTTTTGAAAAATCCTCTCTCCATTCAAAATTTGCTAAACCAACCTTTTTTCTCTCTATATTGACTAATCTAAAAACTTCTTTCCTATATTGTTCTATTTTTTCTTCAGTTGATCCTACTTGAGCTTCGGATTCAGGTTCTGTCGGCTCTGTTGCCGTTGCTCCATTTGGATTATAGATTGGTACTCCGCCACCTATATAAATTACATCATTTGCTGCATTTATTAATCTTATATCCTCATTTGTTAAACCATTTGTATTTACTAGTAAGATATTTGCATTTAATACTCCAGCTAATGTAGACGCTGCTAATGCATCTGGATAATCATTTCCTTTTACTACTAATAGTTTATCTGTTTTAAATACTTCTACTACTTTTTGACTTGTTCCGTACCTATCTCTTCCTGATATATTTCTTCCTGTATCTCCAAGGCTACTTGCAACTATTTTACCAGGTACTCTGCCACCTACTGTTATATAAAATTGATTATTTGAATTATTAGATAGTCTTAACAAACTTCCGCTTTTACTTGCAAGGGGTATTGCAGATAAGGCATCTGGGAAATCATTACCTCTTACTCCTACTTTATCGTATTTTGCTATACTACTTAAACCTTCAATATAGTTTATTACTGCATCACTTGTTTTATATCTATCTGCTCCAGCAAGTCTTTTAAACCCATATTTTCCTTTAAGTCTTTGTTCCAAAGAACTATCTTTAACTACTGTATTTTTACCACCTACTACTATTACATTTGTTGGATTATACTTGGCTACTTTTTGTTCTAAAGAACTATCTTCTAGTATTAATGGAAACTTTTCCCTATATGCAATATTGCCTGCACTTAAGGCATCTGGATAATCCTTCCCACTTACAATTACCACCGTACCTGTTTTCGCTCCTAATTTTACAGCTTCATCTATTATTTTTATATTAGTGTCGTATCTATCTTTTCCAGATAAATGTAAGTTTGATGATGCTTCAGATACATTTATTAATACTAAAAAATTTAAAATTCCCACTATTAATATTGAGCTAATTTTTTTCACTAAACTATTCATATATAACCTCCATATTTTATATATATTTACTATAACATAATAATTAGAAAGTTTAAATTAAATATGTTTATATTATTTAAGCAAAAAAAATAGAGAGTCTAACTCTCTTATTAACTAAAATATCTTATAAAAATAATTTTATACACCAAAAATAGACAAAACTATCTTTCTGAATAAAATTTTGTCTAATTCAAATATGTAATTTTTTAATAATATGTATTAATGTAATTCATTTTCTATAAAATCTTTTAAATTCTCTAATGCAGCTTTTTCATCATCACCATTACATCTAATAACGATTTCCGAACCTTTAAATGCTCCCATACTAAGGATTGATAGTATACTTTTTCCGTCATACTCAACATTATCTTTTATTAAAGTTATATCACATTGATATTTTATTGCTTCTTGTAAGTATCTAGCTGCTGGTCTAGCATGTAACCCTTCGTCGTTTACTATAATAACCTTTTCCTCTACCATGAAAATTAACCTCCAAATATTTTAAATTGGAATGCTCTTTCAAGCATCCCAATTATTTAATATTAATACGCTACAAATTTTGAAGATAACGCCCCACAAATTGGACATTTTTCTTCTTCACCAGTTATGCTTATAAATCCACATACTGGACATAATAAAATCTTTTCTGCATCTAAGTCCTTTGCTTGGTCAACTGCTTCTTTAGCTTTACCAAATAATACAGCGTGAACTTTTTCAGCTTCAATTGCAAATCTCATTGCTCTAACAGCTTCTTTTTCTTCTTGCATTTCTGCTACTGCTATATATGCTGGATACATTTCAGTATATTCAAAAATTTCTCCACCTCTAGCAGCTTCTAAGTTTTCAGAAGTTGTTCCTATTCCAAAACCAGCCATACTAGCAACTAAAAAGTCACCTTTTACATCTTTCATTGCTTTAAAATGTAAACCTGCATGTATTTTTTCTGCATCAGCTGTACAATGAAAAAGTCTTTCTACATTAGGAAAACCGTCTTTTCCTGCACATTCTCCCCAAATATCATATCTGTTTCTAGCTTGTGATTCCCCACCATAAGCTGAACGTAAATTTGCTTGTGTCATATCTTTCATAAAAATTACCCCCCTTGTTTATACATTAACTATAATAACATATTTTTAAAACTGAGTCTATGGTATGAATATATTTTTGAACTCATTACAGTTAATAATTAAAATTATTCTTCATTCTTTCTTCTATTGCTTTTTTTCTGCTACTTTCTTCTCCCATTTCACTAGAATCTAATTTATCTATCCAGTTTAAAGCCTTTCCTGTTCCTCTAACAACAGCTGTTACTGGTCCCTCTGCCACTTGAACCTTTATTCCTATTTTTTCTTGAATTTTCTTATCTAGTCCAGCAATTAAACTACTACCACCTGTCATTATTGCACCTCTTTCAAATAAATCAGCTGCAAGTTCTGGTGGTGTTTGTTCAAGAACGCTATGAACTGTGTCTACAATTTGAGTTAAAGGTTTTTCAAGGGCTTCCGATATATCTGACGCTGTTACAAAAACATGCATAGGCAAACCATTAATTAAATTTCTTCCCCTTACTTCAAAAAGGTCATTATCATCTCTTAAGTTTGCAGCAGCTATATTTATTTTTATATCCTCTGCTGTTCTCTCCCCAATAATCATATTATATTTTTTCTTAATATAATCAGATATAGCTTTATCACACTCATCTCCTGCAACTGGAATTGATCTATTAATTATAATACCACCTAAAGCAATTACAGCTACATCTGTAGTTCCTCCACCTATATCTATAATCATATTACCGCCAGCATCTCCAATATCTACTCCGGCTCCTATTGCTGCAGCTAAAGGTTCTTCTATTAAATATGTTTTATAGGCCCCTGCGAATTTACTAGCTTGTATTACTGCTCTTCTTTGAACTTGAGTAATTTCACTTGGAACGCATATTACAACATTTGGTTTTATAAATGATTTACCTAAAGCTTTCTCAATAAAATATGACAACATTTTTTCAGTTGTATTAAAATCTGCAATAACACCATCTTTCATTGGTCTTGTTGCAATAATATTTCCTGGTGTCCTGCCTAGCATTTTCTTAGCTTCCTTTCCTACTGAAAGGACTTTCCCAGTATAACTATCCATAGCTACTACTGAAGGCTCATTAATAATAACACCTTTGCCACGCATATACACCAATACTGAAGCTGTTCCTAAATCTATTGCTATGCTTTTTCTTAAATTAGCCATTATATTTCTTCCTCTCTATATCTATTAAATAATATAACATAAATAAGCCATTTCTGACTATTCTTTATGAAAATATAAATGGGAATATTTTAATAAGGTCTATAATTTATTTATTCTCCTATTAATATTAAACTATAATCTATTATAGCCTATTTGTTTAAAATACAGGAGCGATTAAATTAGCTAGTAAAATAAATTTATAAATTCTTTCTAATTATTAAATCTACTATTTATCTTTTTAATATATTATAATTATGCTAATATATTATTTATAAAAATAATTTAGGAGATTTTATGGATAATAAAGAAAATATAATAATGGATAAATTAACTAAGGTTTGCACTTGTAAATCCATATCGAAATATAAAATTAAACATGCTATTGAAAATGGTTTTGATGATATTGAAGCCGTTCGTAAAAAAACAGGTGCTGGTTCTGGCTACTGTAAAGGCAAAAATTGTACAGAGCCAATTCAAGAACTAATTGATGAATATTGGGAAAAAAAATAAGTAGGTGTTACACCTACTTATTTTTCCTTATTTTAATTCTTTTTTCAATTCTTCAACTTTATCTAATTTTTCCCAAGACAAGTCCAAATCATCTCTTCCAAAATGTCCATATGCTGCTGTTTGTTTATAAATCGGTCTTCTTAAATCTAAAATATCAATAATTGCAGCAGGTCTAGTATCAAAATATTCATCGACAATTTCAGCTAATCTTTCTTCGCTAATTTTTCCTGTACCAAAAGTATCTACATATATTGACACTGGTTTTGCAACTCCTATTGCATAGGATATTCCAACTTCAGCTTTATCTGCAAGTCCTGCAGCAACAAGATTTTTAGCAATATATCTTGCCATGTAAGCTCCTGAACGATCTACTTTTGTAGGATCTTTTCCAGAAAATGCTCCCCCTCCATGTCTTGCAAAACCGCCATAGGTATCAACAATAATCTTTCTGCCTGTTAATCCGGAATCTCCCATTGGTCCACCTATTTCAAATCTACCAGTTGGATTAATAAATATTCTTGTATTTTCATCCATTAATTCTGCAGGAATAACTTTTAAAATCAATTTATTTTTTATGTCTTCCCTTAATTGCTCTGTTGTTACATTTGGATCATGCTGTGTTGAAACTACTATAGCATCTACTCTTACAGGCTTGTCGTCTATATATTCAACTGTTACTTGAGATTTTCCATCAGGTCTTAAATACTTTAATGTTTTGGATTTCCTTAATTCTGTTAATTTTCTTGTTAACTTATGAGCAAGACTAATTGGTAAGGGCATATATTCCTCTGTTTCATTACATGCATAACCAAATACCATTCCTTGGTCTCCTGCTCCTATTTCGTCATATATGTCATTGTCTCCTTCTTTATATTCTAAGGAAGCGTCTACTCCTAAAGCAATATCCTTAGATTGTTCATTAATTGAGGTAAGAACAGCACAAGTATCACAATCAAAGCCGTATTTTCCCCTATCATAGCCAATTTCCCTTACTGTTTCTCTAACTATTTTTTGAATATCGACATATGAAGATGTTGTTATTTCTCCCATAACAAAAACCGTTCCTGTAGTAGTTGCACACTCACAAGCAACCCTAGCATCCTTGTCTTCTTTTATTATTTCATCTAATATAGCATCAGAAATTTGGTCACAAATTTTATCTGGATGTCCTTCTGTAACTGATTCTGATGTAAATAATCTTCTCTTCATTTTTCCTCCTCTTATATTTACCTAAACACTATTTTATTAATACTATATACTTTACTTTTTATATATTTAGTTTGAAAATTAAGTCTATTATATTTATATTTGTTTTTATAATTAATAATCATTATTATCATAAATCATAAAAAAACCTTGCCGAAAAGCAAGGCTGATAAACTTATTTTTCAGACAATCTGCAGGATTTAGCACCTAATTAAATAGGTTGCTGGGTTTCTTAGGGCCAGTCCCTCCACCACTCTCAATAAGGTATATTATATTTTCTTATATGCTATCACTAAAAAAATCTTTAGTCAACTATTTTATCTAGCAAGACAACTGAATATGTTGAAATCCCCTCTTCCCTACCTTCAAATCCCAACTTTTCCGTTGTTGTTGCTTTTATAGAAATATTATTTATTTCCGTATTTAATATTTCTGCTATAGTTTTTCTCATATTATCAATATATGGCGATAGTTTAGGCTGTTGAGCTGCTATAACAGTATCTATATTTCCTATTTTATATCCTTTTTCCACCATTAAATCATATACTTTCCTAAGAAGTATTTTTGAATCAATATCCTTATACTTCATATCGTTATCGGGAAATAATTTCCCAATATCTCCCAAAGCTAAAGCCCCTAGTATAGCATCCATTATTGCATGTATACAAACATCTGCATCTGAATGACCTAGTAGCCCTAAATGGTAATCTATTTCTATTCCACCTAATATAAGCTTTCTATTTTCCACTAATTTATGAACATCATAACCTATTCCTATTCTCAAGTTCGTCCTCCGATTTCGCTATAATTTCCCCAAATACCAAATCCTCTTTTGTAGTAATTTTTATATTCGAATAACTTCCATCTATTATTTTTACTTTCTCACCTATAATTTCCATTAAAGATGAATCATCAGTAACTTGAATATCCTCAGTAAAACACTTATTATAGGCATCTAATATAACCTGTCTTTTAAATACTTGTGGAGTCTGAGCCTGGTATAAATATTTTCTTACTGGTGTAAAAGCTATTGTTTTGTCTTCTCTTATGCTTTTTATTGTATCCTTTACAGGTACTCCTACTATTACAGCATTATAATCTTTCATATTTCTAATAGCTTCTAATATTATTTCTTTTGTTACGAAAGGACGTACACCATCATGACAAATAATAATATCACTGTTGGCATCAGTTTTTAATAATCCATTATACGTGGATTTTTCTCTTGTATTTCCTCCTATGGCAATTTTTATTTTTTTATTATACTTTTTTGTTAATTTATTATAAAAATCCAATTCTTCTTTTCTTACAATGACTATTATTTCATCAATAATATCTATACTAAAAAACTTTCTTATAGTTCTTTCTATTATTGGAACTCCATTAATCTTTAAAAATTGTTTAGGTATCTTAGAAGCCATTCTAGAACCACTTCCAGCAGCTGTTATAATAGCTGAAATTTTCATTTTTTTAATGTTCTCATTCAAACTATCCATATTAAAAATTATATCATATATAAAATCTTTCCAATAAAAAAATGCAGTTATATATAACTACATTTTTCCATTATTAAAATTAATTCTTACAAATATCATTTTTCCTGCTGCTGTTTGTAAAACTGAAGTAACTGTTGTTTCAACAGTCTTTCCTATATAGTTTTTCCCGTCTTCAATTACAACCATAGTTCCATCATCTAAATAAGCTAAGCCTTGATTTGCCTCTTTACCATCTTTTAAAATTGTAACTGTCATTTGTTCCCCTGGTATTACTATTGGTTTCATAGCATTTGCTAATTCATTAATATTTAAAACTTCAATATCTCTAACTGTTGCTACCTTATTTAAATTATAATCATTTGTAATTACCTTTCCTTTAAATTCCTTAGCTAACTGTAATATTTTCGAATCAACCTCTTCTATATCAGGGTATCTTTTTTGAGATATTTCAACATCTGTAGCTGTAATATTTTGAATCATCTTCAAAATATCAAGTCCTCTTCTACCTTTTTGTCTTCTTAGGTCATTGTCAGAATCTGCTATATGTTGTAATTCTTCAAGAACAAAAATAGGAACTATAATTTTTCCCTCTATAAATCCAGCTTCAATAATGTCTTTTATTCTACCATCAATTATTACAGAAGTATCAAGTATTTTTATTGAATCATTTGTTGCCTTTTTACTGGCTTTTTCTTTAGGTGCTTTAACCTTTTGAAAAATATTATTTAAATCACTTTTATTAGTTCGTCCAAGTCTTAAGCCTAAATAACCTAGGGAAATAAATATGATTATAGACAATATTACCATTGGAATGTTACCTACATAGGGTAGTTCTAACTGCAGTAATGGATAAGAAACCAATAGTGCAACTATAAGTCCAATTATCATCCCTACTACACCAAGTAAAACCTCACTAATAGGTAATTTTGCAATTTCTGATTCAACATTTTTTGTTGATTTGTCGATTCCTTTTATGATTTTAGGAAAAATCAAATAAAAAATAATAGAAAATAGAATAATACCAGCAATATAAATTATAGTTTTAACAGTTCCTTCAAAGCTAGTTAATAACTGTACCTTGTCTAATAAGTAAACAATTGTAAAACCACAAATCCCACCTAATAAAATCATAAAAACATTAAACACTTTTTTCGCCATCTTCTCACCTCCTTATTAAATATAATAATATTATTATATTTTAATAGAGTTTAAAATCTTAAATTCTACTTCGGAGGCTAATTCGTCTTCAACAACGGAGATTTCTGAAATTAACATTTTTTTTGAAGTGTTCAATATTTTCTTTTCAGCCATAGATAATCCTTTTTCACTATCTAATATATACAGGTCACGGAAAACTTTTGATATCTCATATAAATTACCAGTTCTTAATTTTTCAAGATTATCCTTGTATCTTTGATTCCAATTAGATACAATTTCTCCTTGCTCTTCTGATAGTATTTTAAAAATATCTTCAACAACATCATTGTCTACAATATTTCTAATACCAACTTCATTTATTTTATCTATTGGAACTGAAATCTTCATATCTCCAACTGGCATTTTTAGTATAAAATATTCTTTTTCAGTACCTAAAATATCTTTTTTTTCCTTTTCTATAATTACACCTGCTCCATGCATAGGGTAAACTATCTTATCACCTATATCAAACATAACTTCACCTCACAATATCATTATATAACATATTTTAAAAATGGTAAACAAAATTTAAATTATATCACAACTCAAAACATTGTCAAGTAAAAAAGTAAGACCTAAGTCTTACTTTACATATTTATCTATTATATTTACTATTTCATTTATTTTTTCATCCCGGTCGTTTTCATCATTTTTTATTGCATCTGTAACACAGGTTTTTAAATGATCTGCTAGAACATCGGTGTTAGCCTTTCTTATTTGACCGATTATTGCAAGTAATTGGGTTGAAATATCGACACAGTATCGGTCCTCTTCCAACATTTTAATTACTCCATCCATTTGTCCCCTAACTATTCTTAGCTTTTTTAAGGCCTTTTTCTTTCCTTCTTTCATTATTCTATACTATCTACATCAAAACCTATATCTTCTACTGCATCTTTTAATACAGCATCTTCTAGGTTGTCTCCTTCTACTACAACAACCTTAGTGTTTAAATCTACATCTACACTTTTAACTCCTTCTAAACTTCCTAAAGCTTCTTTTACAGATTTTTCACAATGGGAACAAGTCATTCCTCTTACTATTAATTTTTTCATTATTTTCTCCTTTTATTTTTTAAAATTTTTAAGTCTTAATGAATTTGAAACTACAGAAACAGAACTAAATGCCATTGCTGCTCCAGCTATCATTGGGTCTAAAAATCCAAGAGCTGCTATTGGTATTCCTATTGCGTTGTAGAAAAACGCCCAGAACAAGTTTTGTTTTATAGTTCTCATAGTTCTTTTACTTAATTTTATACTAGTTACTACTGAACGTAAATCACCATTTATTATTGTAATATCAGATGCTTCTATGGCAATATCCGTGCCTGTTCCTATAGCAAATCCTATATCACTTTCAACTAATGCAGGAGCGTCGTTTATGCCATCTCCTACCATACCAACGATTTTTCCTTCTTTCTTAATTTCTTTTACTTTTTCAGCCTTTTCGTTTGGTAAAACCTCTGCTAATATATTTTTAATTCCAATATTTTTTCCAATTGCATTAGCTGTTCTTTTACTGTCCCCAGTAATCATATAAACGTCTACACCCATTTCTCCAAGCTCATCTATTGCTTCTTTCGATGTAGGTTTTACTTCATCTGCAACTGAAATAATACCTAAAAGATTTTTTTCGTCAGATATTAACAAGGGAGTTTGACCTTTTTCTTGGAAATTATTAATATCTTCTTCATCATATATAATATTTTTTTCATTTAAAAGCTTTTTACTTCCAATATAATATTTTTTATTGTCGATTTTACCTTCAATTCCCTTTCCTGTAATTGAATTAAAGTCTGTTACTTCTTCTATATTATAATTATTGTCTATTGAATATTTTACTACAGCTTCTCCTAATGGATGTTCACTTATTTTTTCTAATGATGCTGCTATTGAAATCAATTTATTTTCTGAAACTATATTATAATTTTTTATTTCGACTACTGAAGGTTTTCCTTCTGTTATAGTACCTGTTTTATCAAATACTATTGCATTCATTTCATAAGCTTTTTCCAAATATTCGCCAGATTTTATTAAAATTCCTAATTCAGCACCTTTTCCTGTTCCAACCATAATTGCCGTAGGTGTTGCTAGTCCTAAAGAACATGGACAAGCTATAACTAAGACTGCTACTGCATTCATAATAGCATTATCAAAACTACCCTTTGTAAAGTATGTCAATATAAAGGTAATTAGGGCTATTACTATAACTGAAGGAACAAATATACCGGATATTTTATCTGCCAGCCTTTGTACAGGAGCTTTATGCCCTTGAGCATCCTCTACTAATTTTATAATTTGTGCTAGCATTGTATCTTTACCAATTTTAGTAGCCTTGAATTTTATAAAACCATTTTTATTTATTGTTGCACCAATTACTTCATCATCAACTGTTTTTTCAACAGGGATAGACTCCCCAGTAATCATAGATTCATCTATATTTGTATTACCGAAAACTATTGTTCCATCAACTGGTATTTTTTCACCTGGTTTTACTAATATAATATCATCTATTACAACCTCTTCTACAGGTATTTCTATTTCCTCTCCATTTCTCTCAACAACGGCGGTTTTTGCCTGTAATTCAAGTAATTTATTAATTGCATCTGTTGTTCTGGTTTTAGCTCTTTTTTCAAAATATTTACCTAATAAAATCAATGTAATAATTACAGCACTTGACTCAAAATAAAGTTCTGAAGAACCAATTATTACATGATAAACAGAATAAAAGTAAGCAGCTGAAGTTCCCATTGTTATAAGTACATCCATATTGGCTCCGCCACCTCTTAAGGAATTATAGGCAGCCTTATAAAATCTTCCACCAATAAAAAATTGTACCGGTGTTGCAAGAATAAATTGGAACCATCCTTCATTTAAAATTATATGAATTCCTGCCATATGGAAAAACATTGCAGAGAATAAAGGAATTGTAAATATTGCAGAAATAATTAAATCCCTTTTTAATTCCTTCAATTCTTTTTCATCATTACTTACAATATTATCATCTTCACTTATAACTTTAGCTTTAAAGCCTGCTTTTTCCACAGCCTTTATTATTTCGTCCTCAGTTACAAAACCATTTTTAAATCTTACTGTACCCATATTTTGTAAAGAGTTAATAACAGCTTCTTCTATTGGAAGCTTCGACAAAACCTTCTCTATTCTTTTTGAACATGCTTCACAGGTCATTCCCTCTATATTTAATTTTATGGTTTCATCCGGAACTTCAAAGCCTATGGATTCTATTTTTTCTATAATATCCTTTACATTAACATCTTCATCTATATTCATAGTTCCTATTCCGGTAACGGAATTAACGTTAATGTTTGATACACCTTTAATTTTTGACAATACCTTCTCTACCCTAGAGGAGCATGATTGTCAAGTCATTCCATTGATTTTTATATTTATACTTCTCATAAGACCTCCTATATAATATACCCCCTATGGGTATATTATAATTATAAATCCATTGATAATTGTTGTCAATACAAATATGTCTTCTTTCATATTTTTACAAAATCCTTTATAATCATAGTGTATATACTTGTAAATATAACTTCTGAAGGAGGAGTAATTTTGATAAACTGGAAAGATGAATACAATCTTGCAATGTTAGCCGATTTTTATGAATTTACTATGGCTAATGGATACTTAGAAAAAAATAAAGAAGATACTATTACATATTTTGATTTATATTTTAGAGACGTTCCAGATAATGGTGGTTTTGTAATATTAGCAGGACTAGAGCAATTAATTAGCTATATTGAAAATCTAAAGTTCTCAAATGAAGACATTGAATATTTTAAAAACAAAAATATTTTTTCTCAAAAATTTATAGACTACCTAAAAGATTTTAAATTTGAAGGAGATATTTGGGCAATGCCTGAAGGTTCTATTGCTTTCCCAAATGAACCTTTAGTAACAGTTAGAGCACCGGCTGTACAAGCTCAACTAATAGAAACAATGGCTTTATTATGTATAAATCATCAAACTTTAATAGCTACTAAAGCCAATAGAATCGTTAGAGCGGCAAACGGAAGATCTGTAATGGAGTTTGGTGCTAGAAGAGCACAAGGTGCAGATGCTGCTACACTTGGTGCTAGAGCAGCCTATATTGGTGGTGTTAATGGTAGTTCAAATACCTTAACTGATAAAATATTTGGCGTTCCTGCTTTAGGTACAATGGCTCACTCCTGGGTAATGATGTTTGAAAATGAATATGAGGCCTTTAAAGCATATGCTGAAACTTTCCCTGATGACACAACCCTATTAGTAGATACATATAATACTCTAAAAGAAGGAGTTCCCAATGCTATAAAGGTCTTTGATGAAGTTTTGAAACCTTTAGGAAAAAGACCTAAGGGAATACGTCTAGATAGTGGTGATATTGCCTATCTTTCAAAACAAGCAAGAATTATGCTTGACGAAGCAGGTTACGAGGATTGCCAAATAGTTGCATCTAGTTCTTTAGATGAGTTTAAAATTAAAGCCTTAATTAATCAAGGAGCAAAGGTAGACTCCTTTGGTGTTGGCGAAAGACTTATTACATCTAAATCCAGTCCTGTTTTTGGTGGTGTATATAAATTAGTTGCAATTGAAAAAAATAACGAAATTATACCTAAAATTAAAATCAGTGAAAACGTAGAAAAAATTACTACTCCAGGATTTAAACAAATATATAGACTTTATGATAATGTAACAAAAAAAGCTGAGGCTGATTTAATTTGTTTATTTGACGAGGAAATTGATACAAGTAAACCTTTGGAGATTTTCCATCCAGTTCATACTTGGAAAAGAAAAACCATTGAAAACTTTTCAGTGAAAAAATTACTGCTTCCTATTTTTAAAAATGGAAAATTAGTTTATAATCTACCAAAATTAGATGAGATTTCCAATTATAGGAAATCGGAACTAAATTCATTTTGGGATGAAATTAAAAGGTTTGACTATCCTCATCTATATATTGTTGACCTATCTTTAAAACTATGGAATTTAAAAAATACTTTACTACAAAATAGATAATTATAAAAAGCATTTAGATTTACAACTTAAAATCTAAATGCTTTTTAATTTAACTATTATATTTAACAAGAGCCTTAATATCGTATTCACTATTTATTTCTCTACCTTTTAAGTCTTCTAGTTCTATTAAAAACTCCATTCCCACTACTATTCCACCAGCTTTTTCAACTATTTTAGCCAGTGCATTAGCTGTTCCTCCAGTAGCTAGTAAATCATCTACTATTGCAACTCTCTCCCCTATATCTATAGCATCTGAATGCATTACTAATTCATCTTTCCCATACTCTAAATCATATTCAAAGCTAATTGTTTCTCCTGGTAGTTTTCCAGGTTTTCTTATTGGAATAAAACCAATACCTAAGGCATATGCAACTGCAGAGCCTAAAATAAAACCTCTTGCTTCCGGTGCAGCAATGTATTTTATATTTTTATCCCTTAAATTATCTGCCATAGTATTAACAACATATTTAAAAGCTTCTCCATCCTTTATTAATGTTGTAATATCTTTAAAACTAATTCCCTTTCTAGGAAAATCTTCTATTACTCTGATTTTATCGGATATATTCATAAATCCCCCTATATTTTTTTCCAAGTTCTAGGTGAAAACAACACTAGAATTGGTATTATTTCAAGTCTTCCTGCTAACATACTCATTGATAAAACAAATTTATTAAAATAACTAACATTAGCAAAATTCAATGTTGGTCCTACTTTTCCCAAACCTGGTCCTACATTATTAAAAGTAGTTGCAACGGCACTAAATGATGTTAAAAAATCATCAAAAGATAAACTTACAATAAATAAAATAATTAAAAAAACCAATATATACACAGCTAAGTAATTTAAAATATTTTCTTTAGCATCATCACTAAGTCTTCTTTTGTTAATTCTAACTAATTTAACCCTATTTGGATTTGCAGATTTTGCAAATTGTGCAAAACTTGATTTTATGTAAACAACTACTCTGAAAATTTTTAATCCTCCTGCTGTTGAACCTGCACATCCTCCAATAAAGGTTAAAAATAAAATTATTATTTTTGAAAATAAAGGCCACTTATCATAATCAACTATTGTAAACCCTGTAGTAGTAATTGTTGAAGAAACTGTAAATAAAATATTTCTTAGGGCCTCAAATATTGTATCATAATTTTCATATATGTTTAAGAAAATTAACATAATAGAGCAACCAATAATACCTAAATACCATTTTAATTCCTCATTATCTAAAGCTTCTCTTACTGAACCTACAATAATAAGATGATAGATATTAAAATTTACTCCAAATACTATCATTCCTATAGATAAAACCATTTCTATATATGCACTATTATACTGGGCTATTCCTGCATTTGAAATACCAAATCCACCAGTTCCAGCTGTTCCAAAGGCATATAGCAGGGAGTCAAAAACTTTACTCCACCTAATAACAGCAAAATAACCAGGACAAAGGTCATTGCAAAATAAATAATATACAGTACCCTTGCACTATCTCTAGCTTTTGCAACTACCTTACCAAATATTGGACCTGGTACTTCTGCCTTCATAATTAATGACGACTGACTGTTTTCTCTAGGAAGTATAGCTAGAGCAAATACCAAAATTCCCATACCACCAATTAGGTGGGAAAAAGATCTCCAAAATAAGTTGGATTTGGAAATTACATCTAAATTCGTAATAATACTTGAACCAGTTGTAGTAAAACCACTTACCGACTCAAAAAATGCATCTATAAAATTTGGTATATCGCCAGACAAAAACAAGGGAACAGCTCCTAAAATAGAAACTATTAGCCAGCCTAAGGCTGCAATTACAATTCCTTCCTTTGTATAAAACCTATCTGTTTTTTTGCATTTTTTAGATAAAATAGTTCCTAATATTATCATTACTATCATAGGAATAAAATAAGCTAACTGATAATTTAACTCTTCTTTGAAGATTATACTAACAATTAATGGTAATGCCATTAAAATACCTTCAATTTTTATTATTTGTCCTAAAATATAACCTAATATTCTATAATTCATAAATTCTCCACGTTTTTTACACAATATAAATCATATTATACAATACTAGAGTCAATAATATCCTCTATTACTTTAAATGATTTATTAAGTGTAATAATTACCACCTTATCTCCTGGCTTTATAACATCATTTCCATAGGGAATAATAACTTCCCTATCCCTAATTATAAAAGATACCAGTGTATTCTTTTTTATATTTAAATCCTTTAAAGGAATATTACATACTGCATTATTTGATTGTATTTCAAATTCTATAGCTTCGACTTTATCATTTGCTATTCTGTGAAAGGCTTCTATTCTAGAATTTGTAAATTTTATATTCGTCCTAATAAATTGTACTATTTTATCAGATATAACCTTTTTTGGAGAAATTGTTGTGCCTATTTCCTCTAGGTCTATTATATTTAAAATTCTAGTCCTATCTACCTTTGTAATAGTTTGTTTTACTCCCTTTTGGTTGGCAAAAATAGATGCTATTATATTTTCCTCATCTATACCTGTCATGGAAATAAAAGTATCAAAATTTTCAATTCGCTCTTCTTCTAATATATCTTGATTTGTACCATCTTCTCTTATTATATCAGCATCTGGAAAAGTAAAGCTTAGGTAGTCTGCAATATCCTTTTTTCTTTCAATTACCTTTACATTGTAATTTTGCTTTAATAATCTGCTAATTAAGTAGAAGGAAATTCTTCCTCCACCAATTATCATAATATTTTTATTTTTCTTAATGTTGCCTATAAATTTAAAAAATTCCGTTAAGGCATCCCTTTCACCTAACACATAAATAATATCATCTTTTTTTAATACAAATTCACCATTAGGAATATACACTTCTTCATTTCTAAGAACCGAACAAACTAAAATATTCTTATTTATTTTATTTTGAATTTCCAACAAGGACATGTTGTTTAATATATTCTTATCCCTTAACTTAAAAGATATTAACATTACTTTACCATGAGCAAATTCTTCTACATCTAAAACATCTGAAAAACTTAATATTCTAACAATTTCCCTAGCTGTTTCAAGTTCAGGGTTAATCATTAAGTCTATGTCCATTGTTTCACTCATAAAATCAACATGATTTGAATATTCAGGATTTCTAACTCTAGATATTGTATATTTTGCTCCTAATTTTTTTGCCATAACACAGGCTACCATATTTAACTCATCTTGATTTGTTACAGCAATAAAAATATCGCACCTGTCTATTCCAGCCTCTTCTAAAATATAGGTATCAGCTCCATCTCCTGCTATACCTAAAATATCATTATACTCTAAAATTCTATCTAGTACTTCCTTGTCCTTTTCAATTAGAGTTATATCATATCCTTCTTTAGACAAATCCTCACTTAAATATTCGCCGACCTTACCTGCTCCAACGATTATTATATTCATACTTCCTCCATTATAGTATTCCTACTGCTTTTTTTGCTAACTTATCAGCTTCCTCATTATATTTATCACCTGAGTGGGCTTTAACTTTTATAAAGACTATTTCTATTTCCTTTTTTAGACAGTCAAATTGATTTTTATAGTATTTTGTTAAATCGTTATTGGTTTTCCAATTTCCCAAAGCCCAATTGCTAATACCGGTATAATCATAATGAACAAAAATTTTTTTTAATCCATATTCAATTGCCTTATTTATAACATACAAAGAACCAAAAACCTCTCCTGTTACATTTCTAAATTCAGAATAGTTTTTATTTGCCACTACTTGAGAAAATTGTTCTTTTCCCTTTTTAGTAAATAAGACTGCTCCAAAACCGCATTCCTTACTTACTATATTATAACTACCATCTACAAAAGCAATAGCTTCATCTTCCTTAATTATCTTCTGGCTAATGTCCTTTGAAATAGCTTTTTTTTCTTCTAAAATAAATTCTTTAGCATCTTCTAGTTTTTCAAATTTTTTATATATTGCACCTTTAAATCCATTTACTTGGTTTTTACAATCATCCCAATTAAAATAAATACCTGGAGTTTTTCCTTTTTTAACTGCGTAATAGTATTTTTTAGCCATTATGAATGCGCCAATCTACTTGCAGCTGCTGCAGCAATAGCAGCTACAATATCATCTAGAAAAGTATTTACTTCATTTAAACCCTTATTCCTATCTAAATCATTTATAATTCCAATTTTTTCCTTGTCCAAATATCCAAAATTAGTCAAACCTATTGAGCCGTAGATATTTACTATTGATAAGGGCAAAATTTCATCGATTCCATATAAGCCTTCATCATCCTTTATAATTGACCTTAAAGGTTCATCTATTAAGTCCTTTTCTGCCAATTCATCTAAAGCTATTCCCGTTAAAATCGCATGACATACTTCTCTTTTTTTTAATACTCCTAGAACATTTTCTCTACAAATTTCTAGTGTAAGATTTGGAAAATAATCCTCCTGTAATCTATATACGATTTGTGCAATATCCTTTATATGAACGCCCCTACGATGTAGGGATTCTCTTGTATAGTGAATTAATTCTTCCATAGTATGGTTAGTTTGTATATTCTTTCTCATTTATTTACACTCCCAACTAGTATCAGTTAAATTATATTAGTAACCTTATTATAACTTGTAATTTATACTAAGGTTGTTAATATACTGCTAGACCTTTTTTATTTTTGGCTATATTTACTATTTTCTCATAAAAATTTTAAAGTTGCTATACTATTAACTAGATATAACAACTTTGTTTTTTATAATCTATCGAATATATATATTTTTAATAAGAGAAAATTAACCTTGGTATTTCTAATAACCCTATTATCTATTTTATAGTATGTCTTTAATTTTTCAAAGAAATTAATGGTATAATTTACTTTAGAATGAAATTTACTGGAGGTTTTAATTATGTTAATTTGGATAGATTTTACTTGTCCCTTTTCTTATTTAGGAATAAAAAAATTATTTTCTATAATTAAGGACAATAATTACAATATAGATTTAGAGATAAAATCACTTCTACTTAATCCGCAATTAAAGGGAAAACAAGATTATATAAAAAGTCTTAGTGAAAAATACAATATTCCATATAGTAAGGCAGAAAACATGGCTTATGGAGCAACAAAAATGGCTTTAGAGGACAATATAAAATTAGATTTTAAAAATTTAAGAATGGTAAGCTCTACTAATGCCCATAAATTAATTAAATATTTTGAAAATAATGAAATATATTATGATTTAATTGTAAGTATATTTGAAAAATACTTTTTAGAGCAAAAGAATATTAGTAATATAAATGTCTTAGAAGAGATTTTAACTGAATTAAATCTTAGTAATTTCTCTGTAAAAGATATTATTGAAAATAACAAGTATTTAGAAGAAATCAATAAAGATATGTACCAAGCGTCGACTTTTAAAATTAATAGTACCCCTACTATTCTCTTAAGAAATGGTAAAAAATTTATTGGCTCTAGAACAGAAGAGCAGTATATAGATATAATAAAGCAATCATTGGAGATGAATTAATAATGAATTATATAGTTTTAAATAACGGTTTGAAAATTCCACAAATAGGAATTGGAACCTATAAAGTTAAAAATATTCAAGAAATAATAAATCTTATGGAGTATGCTAAAAAAGCAAATTATGAAATGCTAGATACTGCTTCCTACTATAATAATGAAAAACTAATTGGCCAAGTTTTTAAAAATAATCCTAGCCTTAAAAAACAATTTCTAGTTTCTTCTAAAGTATGGCCTAGTGATTTTGACAAGGATAATACAAAAAGATCCATTGAAAATTCCTTAAATAGTTTAAATCTAGATACAATTGATATTATGTTTATACACTGGCCCAGTGAAGGTTTTTTAGAAGCATGGAAAGTTTTTGAGGACTATTATGAACAAGGGGTTTTAAAATCCATTGCTGTATGTAATTTTCAAATAAAACACATGGATAAATTACTTGCCAATGCCAACATACCACCTTCCATTAATCAAATAGAGCTACATCCCTATTTAATTCAAGAAGAGCTAAAGGATTATTTAAAAAAATTTAATATTAAAATTCAAGCATGGGCACCACTTGGAAGAGCTAGCCAAGAAATGTTTAATGAAAAAACATTAGTTGAACTAGCTAATAATTATAATAAAACAGTGGCTCAAGTAATATTAAGATGGCATATAGATAAGGGACATATTGTTATACCTAAGTCTGCAAAAGAATCTAGAATAAATGAAAATATGAATATTTTTGATTTTTCTTTGCAAAAAGATGAAATAACTACTATAGATAAATTAAATAAAAATCATAGATTTTCGCAAAATCCCGATGATGAACAATGGCTTACTAAAATTAGAAAGGGTTTAAACTAATGGCAGAATATATTTTTGGCAGAAATGCTGTTTTAGAATTATTGAATTCCAATAAAGTTGAAATTTTATATATACAAAAAGGAAATTTAAAAGGGTCTATTGAAAAAATAATAGGCAAAGCTAAGGACAATAAAATAATAATTAAATATGTAGATAAAAACAAATTGGATTCTCTTTCCCAAGGTGGTAGCCACCAAGGTGTAGTTGCCTCAGTTCTTGAATACAAGTATTTTCAAGTTGATGATATTTTAAATGAAGCTCATAATAAAAAAGAGGACCCTTTTATAATAATTTTAGATGAAATTGAAGATCCCCATAATTTAGGAGCTATTATTAGAACAGCAGAAGTTGCTGGCGCTCATGGAGTTATTATTCCTAAAAGAAGATCTGCTACAGTAAACTCTGTAGTTCACAAAGCATCAGCTGGTGCTACAAATTATTTAAAAGTTGCCAAAGTTACAAATATAACTGAAACTATTAAATATTTAAAATCTAAAAATATTTTTATTTATGGTGCAGATGGTGAAGCTAGAAGTTTTTATAATAAAACGAATTTAACAGGTCCTATAGGCATTGTAATAGGAAACGAAGGCAAAGGAATTACTAAACTTGTTAAACAAAATTGCGATGAATTAATAAAAATACCAATGTTTGGAAATATTAATTCTCTAAACGCTTCAAATGCTGCTGCTATTATCCTATATGAAGTAGTGAGACAGAGAAATGAAGAGAATTAAATATCTTTTTGTCGATGGATATAACGTAATAAATGCCTGGCCTAATTTAAACACTATAAAGAATGAAATTGGACTTGATGCCTCCAGAGAAGAATTAATTAATATTCTTTCAGAGTATCAATCACTATCAGAAGAAAAAATAATCCTAGTTTTTGATGCTTACCTTGCTAAAGGAGAAAGAACTACCGGAGAAAAAAAAGTTAAAAATATAATAGTTTATTTTACAAAAGAAAAGGAAACAGCAGACCAATATATAGAACGTTCACTGGATAAAATTGGTAAAAAAAATAGGGTCAGAGTAGCTACTTCAGATAGCCTAATTCAACAAACAATTTTAAACCGTGGTGGTACAAGATTATCATCAAATGAACTGTTAATTGAATATCAGGGTTTAAAAACTCAAATAAAGCGAATTGAATGTAAGTCCCGTAGTTACAGTTCCAAAAACCTAGTAACAATGAATAACGAAAACCTATGTAAACTTGAAGAATTAAAAAAGGATTTAAATTAATAAATCCTTTTTTCTTCTTATAATAATTATGCTTTTCTTAATTTTTTAGATAATTTTAAAGATTTTGACAATATTATTCCTAAGACAGTATTCATAATAGCAGCTGGTAATACAACAGTTCCTACTAAAACAAAGAAACTGTCCTTCATTGAAGGTGTAAATACAAAAACTGCAAATGCTAAAAATACCAATCCACTTGTAAAAGTACCTATAAAGTTAATTATTCCTGATTTTACTGTATTTAAATCAAACTTAAATATATATTTATATATAGCATATACCACTATACCTGAAACTAACTTATCTATTATAGAAGGGATTTGTCCACCTGGAAATTTTGTAGTTAACATTGCTAACACACCTGCTACTAAAGAAATCACAACTGTTGAAGAAAAGTTTTTAACTATAAAAATTGCTAAAAACATAGTAGCTAATAACATATCTGGTGTAACTCCATAAATCGGTGGTGTAATTGCGTGTAATATAGTTCCTAAAGCTAGTAAAACTGCTGCTAATATCATATCTTTTGTTTTCATAATCTATCTCCTTTTTGTATTTAAATTATTTGAATTGATTTTTTATAAATTTTTTACTACCTTTTCTCTTCAAGTCATTAAATCATCCCCTATATATTTCTATAAAATATTTTATAAAAATTATTTTATAAATAAAAAAAACACCTACTCCCATAAAGGAGCAAGTGTTAACTCGCGGTGCCATCCTAATTATACATAAAAATGTACATCTCTTTTCAGATACTAACATATCCTATCCCTATAAGGTGAGAAACACCCTCCAGCTACTATAATTCGCCTTCGATCTCATAGACCCATTCATAAAACTCTTCATGAAAATTTTCACCAAACATTTTCTCTCTACAAATTCAAGCCTTACTACTCTCTCTATTCAACGATTTATTATTAAATTTAATTATAATTCTATTTTTCTATTTTGTCAATAAGATAATTAAAAATAGATTTTCTTATTCTAAATTGACAGATTTATCAACAAAAGTTATAATAATCTTACTTGCTCTCTTAGCTCAGTAGGTAGAGCGCTTCCATGGTAAGGAAGAGGTCGCCGGTTCGATTCCGGCAGTGAGCTCCATAGACACCAGTTGGTGTCTTTTTTGTATATAATAGTAATAGACAATAAGTGCTATTGTGATAAAGTGTAAAATCCTATATAATTATAGTATTTTAATAACAATATTAGAGGTGAAAAATTTGAAAGGAACATTAGTTTATAAAATTCTTAAAGATCATCTAATTGAAGGTGATTTAGAAATTGGAAAAGAAATAGCTATTAAGCTAAATCAAACATTAACCCAAGACTCTACAGGAACTATGGTTTATCTACAATTAGAGGCTATGGGAATAGATAAAATTAAAACTGACTTATCTGTAGCATATATAGATCACAATACTATACAAGCAGGATTTGAAAATGCAGATGACCATGAATTTATAAGAACAGCTGCTAGAAAATATGGACTTGTATACTCTAAGCCTGGTGGAGGCATTTGTCACCAAGTACAACTAGAAAGATTTGCTAAACCAGGTATTACACTAATTGGTTCTGATTCCCACACTCCTACTGCCGGTGGTTTAGGTGCATTAGCCATTGGTGCCGGCGGCTTAGATGTAGCTGTTGGTATGGCAAATGGTTACTATTATATAACTGTACCTAAAGTATATAATATTAAATTAACAGGAAAATTAAGCGATAAATGTAATGGTAAAGATGTTATTTTAACTGTACTACAAAAACTATCAGTTAAAGGCGGCGTTGGATATATTATGGAATATACTGGTCCAGGTATAAAGTCTTTATCTGTTACCGATAGGGCAACTATTTGTAATATGGGAGCAGAATTAGGAGCTACAACTTCTATTTTCCCTAGTGATGAAAATACCCTAGATTTTCTAACAAAACAAAATAGACCAGAAGATTATATTGAACTATCTCCTGATGAAGATGCAGAATATGAAAATATTTTAGAAATTAATTTAGATAATATTGTACCAATGGCAGCTAAACCACATAGTCCAGATAATGTTATAAAAATTGATGATGAAAAAATAAAAGTTGATCAAGTAGCTATTGGCTCTTGTACAAATTCTTCTTATGCTGATATGATGAAGGTTGCTAAAATCCTAGATGGCAACAAGGTTGATCCATCTGTAAGTTTAGTTATAGCTCCTGGCTCAAGTAATATACTAAGACTTCTTAGTGAAAATGGTGCTTTAAAAATATTTATTGAAGCAGGTGCAAGAATACTTGAGTCAGCTTGTGGTCCTTGTATTGGAATGGGACAAGCACCAAAATCTAAAGGAGTAAGCTTAAGAACATTTAACAGGAACTTTAAAGGAAGAAGTGGAACTATGGATGCTGAAGTATATCTTGTAAGTCCAGAAACAGCTGCTGCTTCAGCTATTACAGGATATTTAACCAATCCAAATACTTTAGATTTAGATTTAACTATTGAAGAGCCAAGTAACTATGGAAAAAGCGATAACTATTTCATTTTCCCTAATGAAGAGGATTTAGGAAAAGATGTTGTAATGGGACCGAATATTAAACCATTCCCTAAGGCTGTTCCATTATCTGATACTATAAGTAAAAAGGTAATTCTTAAAACAGGAGATAATATTACTACAGATGATATCTGTCCATCAAATGCTAAATTATTACCATTTAGATCTAATATTCCTTATTTGTCACAGTTCTCTTTTAAAACTATAGTAGATGACTTTTATAATAGAGCTATTAATAATGATGGTGGAATAATAGTTGGTGGAGACAATTATGGTCAAGGTTCTTCTAGAGAGCATGCAGCACTTGTTCCCCTATTTTTAGGAGTAAAGGCAGTTATTGCTAAGTCCTTTGCAAGAATTCATCGTTCAAATTTAATTAATAGTGGTATATTACCTTTGGTTTTCGTAAACAAGGATGATTATGAAAAAATTGATGAGTATGATGAACTTGAATTAAATAACACTATAGAAGCTGTAACAAATGGAGAAGTTATTAATTTAATTAATAAAACTAAAAATATAGAAATCCCTGTTATATTTGAAGGGTCACCAAGAGAAATAGAAGTTGTATTAAATGGTGGATTTTTAAATTACGCAAAAAATAATAAATTAGAGGTGTAAAATGCATAGAGTTACAATGTTAGAAGGAGATGGCATAGGTGTTGAAATCTGTGCTTCTTTAAGAAAGGTATTTAGAGCAGCAGAAGTAGATATACAATGGGATATTTATCAAACTGGAGAAAAACATTTTGAAAAACATGGAGAACTAATATCTGATGATTGTTTTAATAGTTTAGAAAAAAACAAGGTTGGAATTAAAGGACCTATGACCACTCCTATAGGAACAGGATTTAGATCGGCAAATGTATTTTTAAGAAAGAAATATGATTTATTTGCAAATGTTAGACCTGTAAAATCATTAGGTAAAATCGATAGTAAATTTGATAATATCGACATTACAATATTTAGAGAAAATACTGAAGATCTTTATCAGGGAATTGAAGAAATGGAAGATAAGGACACTGCTAAAAGTATAAAAATAATTACTAGAAAAGGTTCTGAAAGAATTGCAAAAGAGGCTTTTGAATTTGCTAAGAAGAATAATATAGCTAAAGTAACAGTAGTTACTAAAGCAAATATTATGAAATTTACAGATGGACTATTTTTAGAAGTTGCTAGGGAAGTAGCTAAAGATTATCCAAGTATTGAATTAGAAGAAGTTCTCGTTGACAATATGGCTATGCAATTAGTAATGTATCCAGAAAAATACAAGTTAATTTTAACTGAAAATCTTTATGGAGATATATTATCAGACCTTTGTGCCGGACTTGTTGGTGGTCTTGGTTTAATACCAGGAGCTAATATAGGAAAAGATATTGCAATTTTTGAACCAGTACATGGTTCTGCTCCAGATATAGCAGGAAAAAATATTGCTAATCCAACAGCATTAATTTTAAGTGGATGTTTGATGTTAGAATATTTAGGTGAAATTGAAGCAGCTACAAAAATAAAAAATGCAGTGAACAAAGCGTTAAGTGACAAAAATAACTTTACAAGAGATTTAGGTGGAAATAAATCAACAGAAGAATTTACCGATGCTATAATCTCTAATCTTTAGGAGGTATTCTATGGTTGTAAATAATTCTCAAGGAAAATCAATTGTCCAAATAGAACAAGATTTTTTAAAAACACTTGATGACAATAGTTATATTGATCCTTCTTTATACTCAAAATACAATATTAAAAGGGGTCTAAGAAATTCTAATGGAACTGGTGTTTTAGTAGGAATTACAAATATAGCTAATGTAATTGGCTATGAAATTAAAGATGGAGTAAAAGTACCAGTAGATGGTAAGTTATTCTATAGGGGTATTAGATTAACTGATTTAGTTAATGGTTTCCAAAAAGATGATAGATTTGGATTTGAAGAAACGGCATTTCTTTTATTACTTGGTAAATTACCAACTAAAGATGCTTTAGAAGAATTTAATAGAGTTATTAGTTACAACTTAGAATTTCCTAAATTTTATAAAGAGGACCATATAATTAAATATCCTAGTAATAATATTATGAACATGCTGCAAAAACAAGTCTTAACACTATATACCTACGATAAAAACCCGGAAGATATTTCCTTACTTAATACATTTAGACAATCCTTAAGTTTAATTGCAAAATTACCAATACTAATGGCTTATTCCTACAAAGCAAAAAAACATTATTACGATAATGATTCCCTTGTTTTACACAGGCCATTAGTCAATGCTTCTATTGCTGAAAATATTTTGCATATGTTAAGACCTGACTGTAAGTTTACAAAAGAAGAAGCCAGACTTCTAGATCTTTGTTTAGTAGTACATGCAGAGCATGGTGGTGGAAATAACTCAGCTTTTGCAACCCATGTTGTATCTTCTACAGGAACAGATACCTACTCAGCTATTGCTACAGCAATAGGTTCTTTAAAAGGACCAAAACATGGTGGTGCTAATATTATGGTTAGGGCTATGGTTAATAATATTATGGAAAATTGTAATTGGAAAGATTACGAATCTCTTTCAAATTATATTGATAAAATCCTAAATAAAGAAGCCTTTAACAACAAAGGATTAGTTTATGGCATGGGACATGCTGTATATACAAAATCGGACCCTAGAGCCGTTCTTCTTAAGAAAAAAGCTAGGGAATTAGCTGAAATAAAGGGTTTTTCAGATAAGTTTAAGCTACTTGAAAATATTGAGAATTTAACTATAGAAAAATTTAAAGCTAGAAAAGGTCCAGAATTTGAAATATGTGCAAATGTTGACCTTTACGCTGGATTGGTTTATGAAATGTTAGGAATTGAGCCAGAGCTATACACTCCAATATTTGCTGTTTCCCGAATAGCAGGCTGGTGTGCCCATAGACTTGAGCAAACAAGAGATGAAAAAATCATGCGTCCTGGCTATATTTCTATATCCGGTGAAAATGAATATACAAATATTAACAATAGATAATTTTCAATAAAAAAGTACTGTATAATAAATTTAAATTTTATTTATATACAGTACTTTTATTTATATATTTATTTTTTTCTTACTATTTCAATATCATATCCGTCAGGGTCTGTTATAAAATAAAATCCTGGTTTATTTGAATCTGATAAACCACTTAAATCCGTTACCTTATAACCCATTTTCTTATGTTCCTCATGGGCTTTTTCTAAGTCTTCAACTTCATAAGCTATATGACTATAACCATTACCTAATTCGTATGGTTCATGGCCAACATTATATGTTAATTCAATTTCATGACCACTTTCCTCATCACCTAAATATACTAAACTAAATTTATCCTCTGGATAATCCTTTCTTTTAGTTACTTTTAAACCTAGAGCTTTTTCATAAAATTCTATAGATTTTTCTAAATCATAAACCCTTATACATGTATGAATTGCCTTCATCTTCATAACTTTCACTCCTTTAGTCTAATTTTAACAAAATAGTATTGTTAGTTTCAATATTTCTATAGGTACTACCCCATAAATCTACATACCAGCTTTCAGTATCATCGTTAAATTTAAAATGAAAACCTACTTTTTTATCTATATTATCTTCTAATTTATCCTTATTGACTTCTTCGTCCTTACTAAAGCGACCTTCCTTGTAACTTAAAAATCCACCAATATATGCAGTTTCATTAAAGTCGGATATATTCACTTCAAAAGAGCTAAGGTCAATTAAATAGGACATATAATTTCTTACATAGTATTGATTATACCCAATATTACTCTTAATCCAACCTATTGCCGTATCTAGAGCCTCTCCACCAATGGTGGAAAATAAATTAATGTCAGAATTTTCAAAGGCCATTTCATTTTCCTTTAAAGTCTTTTTTATAATATTAATAAAATGATCTAAATAAAAGTTATTTTCATAATTCATTTCTAAGTCAACATAATCATCTACATTTTCTAAAGATACTGAATTAGATAAGGCGTAACCAAATTTACTTTTCTCAACTACTGCTATAGAATCTTGTTTTGAAAGGTTCTTGTTTCCAAATTCATTAAATTCTTCTACTGTCATATTTGTATTTTTCCCATTTACAAATACTATTGCATCTTCATCTACACTGTCAATTACTAATTCAAAATCTCCTTCTATAATTTTAAAGTTCTCATTTGCTAATTTAGAATTTTTAAAATCCATTAAGATGTTAAAATTATTTTCCTTATTTTCATATTTTATCTTAACTACATCACTTAACTTTAAAAACTCAAATTCTGATTTAATCTTATATATTCCTGGTAATAAAGTTAAATCTTTAGTTTTATAGAGCTTTCCAATTTCTACTTCTTTTTTTACTATAGATTCATCCTTAATATTTATTGGTGTTATTTTTATTTTATAATCTTTTGAAAATAAATTCCCTCTATTAGATTTAACCACCCCTATTAGGTTCTCTGTTGAATAATTTTCATTTTCCTTTATGTTTTTAATATCACTAGATATTGAATTTTTAACATAATCGGCAAAATCCTTATCATTTTCATATAAATCTATAAAATTATTAAATGATTCCTTGTAATACTCTTTCTTATCCCCTTCTATATAGGTAAGTTTCTCAAGCTTGTTAATATTGTGGTCTTCAATAGCTGAAATATATTCTCCTTCTATTTTATCAATATCTGTAACTTTAAAATTAATAAATAGTAAAAAAGCAATTATAGCCAGGCATATTATTGTTACAAATATTAATAGAAACTTTAATTTTCCATCCTTAGGGCTTGTTTCTAGATTACTATTTATTTTATTTACTTCTTTATCTTTTTCAAGATTATTACTGTTCTCTATTAAAATCTTTCTTCCCGACAAGGGATTATTTTTATCTTTTAATTTTACTAATTTTTCATCTTTTACTTTTTTATCTTTTTCCTTCTTTATAATTTCCTTTATATTAATTTCTTCATCTTCAACTTTGTGAAAGTCTAATTTATCCATTAGTCTATGAAAATAACCTTTAATATCTATTTTCTTATTATTATCATCATTTGACAAATATAATCACCTCCTAAGAAACTAAATTATACTTTTTTATTTAATTTTCGCTTTATTATGAAATATGCTACTATAGCTAGAATACCTACAATTACAACTATTACTGAGTATTCTTTTACTAGAACTTCTACATATTTCCAGTTATCTCCTAAATAAACACCTAAATATGTAATTATACTATTCCAAATTAAAGATCCTAGTGCTGTATAAACAATAAACCTTATAGGATTCATCCTAAACATTCCTGCTGGAATAGAAATTATAGATCTTACTATTGGTAACATTCTACAAAGAAATATAGAAATATTTTCATATTTCAAATATATATTTTTAGCTCTCTTAAGATTAGTTTCGTCAATTTTAAGAACTTTATTTCCCTTTCTAAATATTTTTCTAATTTTTACATTATTTATATAATATCCTATATAATATAGAATAATTGCCCCTACTACTGAGCCTAATGTTGCTGAAATAACAACTCCTAAATACTTTAAACTTGTAGTAGTTGTAAAAAAACCTCCTAATCCTAAAATTATTTCTGACGGGATTGGAGGAAATATGTTCTCTATTAATATAAGGAAGAAAATTCCAAAATAACCATAATTATCTACAAAATGTATTATAAAATCTTCCAAATTCATCACCTATTCAATTATAACATAGAATTATATTCTATAATATTACAAAGGTATTACAATAAAGTCTTATTAAATAAAAAGAAGTAAGATAGTAAAATCCTACTCCTTGTTAATTCTTAGATTTGATTTTTTTCAATCTGAAAAATTCTTCTATATTTTTTTCTTCGAGAATTTCCTCTGTTTCCTTGATAATATTTTTATACCTTGGTATTTGAATTTTATCAAGAGCATTTGCCCGCTTCTTAGTCTTTTTTATTTCTTTAGCTAAATTATAGACAGTATTTTCTATTTCTGCTAGCTCATAAATAATATCCTTTATTTTTATAAATTCTTTTATTGCCTTATCAAAGGCTGGATTAGTATTGTACATTCCAAAATCTATATAGTTATCATTGTCTTTTTTATAAAAAACAGTTGGAACCATTGCTCCCATTATAGATTTGTAAATTATGTTATAATTTTCTTCCTTACTTATTCCTTCAGCTATATTTCCTAGATTTTCCCTACCCATTGTTATAGTAGCTTCTTTTAAAAGACTATATGCATTTTCAAATTCTACTGCTATTTTTTCTTGAAGCTCTTTAGACTTATCTACTAATGACATCATTTCTTTTACTAATACCACTCTTTTTCTATCCAATAGGTCATAGCCTTTTTCTGCAAAATCCAATGATTTCTTTACCTTTATTAAGTTTCCCTTTGTAGGTGTAATTTTATAAACAGCCATAACATCATCACCTATTTAAGATACTTATTCTTTAATTCTGGAGCTATTCTATCTAAATCCTCTTTAGGTAAAATTTTTATTAAATCCCAAGCTAAATTTAAAGTGTCAAAAATACTTCTATTATCATATAGATCTTGCTTTATAAATTTATTTTCAAACTCCTTGCCAAATTCCAGATATTTCTTATCTGAGTCAGATAGGTCATCTGCTCCAATAATTTGAGCTAAATCCCTAACCTCCTGTACTTTTGAATAGGAAGCAAATAATTGATTTGCTATACTTTGATGGTCTTCCCTAGTAAACCCTTCTCCTATACCGTCTTTCATTAATCTTGACAAGGACGGTAATATATTTATATTAGGGTAGATGTCCTGTTGCATTAACTCTCTCGATAAGGTAATTTGTCCTTCTGTTATATATCCTGTTAGGTCTGGAATAGGATGGGTTATATCATCATTTGGCATAGTTAATATAGGAATTAAGGTTAAGGAGCCTGCTGAATCTTCAATCATGCCTGCTCTTTCATAAATAGAAGCTAAATCTGAATACATATAACCTGGATACCCCTTTCTACTAGGAACTTCTTCTCTCATAGAAGAAATTTCCCTTAGGGCTTCTCCGTAGCTTGTTATATCTGTCATAATTACTAAAACATGTTTTCCCTTTTCAAAGGCTAAATATTCTGCAGCTGTTAAAGCACATTTTGGAACAATTACCCTTTCCATTATTGGATCATCTGCATAATTTATATACATAACAACATTTCCTAAAACTCCAGAATTTCTAAATTCATTTTCAAAGTATAAGGCTTCATCATGTTTTACTCCTATAGCAGCAAAAACTATGGAGAATTCTTGACTTTCATCTCCAATTATCTTTGCTTGTCTTACTATTTGAGCTGCTAATTTATTATGGGGCATACCGGCTCCTGAAAAAATCGGTAATTTTTGTCCTCTTATTAAGGTTGTTAAACAATCTATAGAGGAAATTCCCGTTTGTATAAAGTTTCTTGGATATACTCTTGATACAGGATTAATTGGCCTACCATTAATATTGTAATTATTTAATGAATATATTTGACCTAATCCATCAATAGGTTCACCAACTCCATTAAATTTACGTCCTAAGATTTCTTCAGACAAGGGTAATTCAAAAGGTTTAGCACTAAAAGAAACTTTAGAATTTTCACCACTAATACCTGTTGTATCTCCAAATACCTGAATTACACCAGTGTTTCCAATAATTTTTACCACTTGTCCTAAATAATTACTTTCTCCTGTCTGTACTTTTACAACTTCACCAAAGAAAATATCGGAGACTTCATTAATTTCTATTAAAGAGCTTTCTATTTTACCTAATTTTGTATATTCTTTTAACATGAATTCTCCTTTCTAATAATTTGACATTAAATCTTCAAAGTACATTTTAATTTTTTTATTTATACTATCTATTTGTGACAAGTCATCATTTGAAATATTATATTTCATATTTACAATTTCGTTATAAATCTCGCCACTAATTATTTTTGAAATTGGTATATTTTTATTTACAGCCTTTATTCCCTCTTCATAATAATTGTCAATAATTTTCAACATTTCGTATTGTTTTTTTATAGGAACATAGGTGTCTATATTATGAAAAGCATTTTGTTGTAAAAATCCTACTTTCACCATTTTCGCTATAAAAATAATTAAACGTTGGTCGTCTGGTAGAACATCTTCTCCAACTAACATTACAATTTCTTGTAATTTATCCTCTTCAAATAATAATTTCAAAATTTTATTTCTTAAAGAAACAACATCTGCTCCTATGCTTTCTTCATAATTTTCCCTTAAATCTTCAACATATTCTGAATATGATGTTAACCAGTTTATAGCAGGGTAATGTCTTGAATAGGCTAGCTCCTTGTCTAATCCTAAAAACACATTAACATATCTTTTTGTGTTTTCTGTTACTGGCTCAGAAAAATCTCCTCCTGGTGGAGATACAGCCCCAATTATTGTTACAGACCCCTCTCCGTTTCCTAATGTTTCAACATATCCTGCTCTTTCATAAAATTGTGCAATTCTTGATGGTAAATATGCCGGATAACCTTCCTCTGCCGGCATTTCCTCAAGTCTTCCTGAAATTTCCCTTAGAGCTTCAGCCCATCTTGAAGTTGAGTCTGCCATAATTGCAACATCATAACCCATATCTCTAAAATATTCTGCAATTGTAATTCCTGTATATATAGAAGCTTCCCTTGCTGCTACAGGCATATTAGATGTATTTGCAATTAAAACAGTTCTTTCCATTAAAGGTTTGTTGGTATTTGGATCTATTAATTTAGGAAAATCTTCCAGAACTTCTGTCATTTCATTTCCTCTTTCACCACATCCAATATAGACTATAATATCGGCGTCAGAATATTTTGCTAATTGATGTTGAGTCATGGTCTTTCCTGTACCAAATCCTCCTGGTATAGCAACTGTTCCTCCTTTTGCTATAGGGAAAAATATATCTAAAACCCTTTGACCTGTAGTAAGAATTTTGTCTACCTTTAATCTATTTTTTATTGGACGAGGTTTTTTTATTGTCCATTCCTGGTATAGTTTTAAAGCTACTTCTTCACCTTTTTCTGTAACTAATACAGCTATTGTTTCATTTATATTATAATTTCCATTTTCTTTTACTTTCTTCAAAGTACCAGATAAGCCAACAGGTACCATAATCCTATGGGTAATTATATCGGTTTCAGGAACTTCTGCTATAATTTGACCTTCTGAAACAAAATCTCCATCCTTTACCTTGATTTTAGTTTCCCAAAGTTTTTCTTCATCAATGGAAAGTAGTCCTACGCCTTCCGGTATAAAAGTTCCGTACTTTTCTTTTAATAAATTTAATGGTCTTTCTATACCATCAAACATATTTCCAATTAATCCCGGTCCTAATTTTAAAGATAAAGGTTTATTTGTATGAAGTATTTTGTCGTAAGGTCTAAGCCCTTCTGTTTCTTCATAAACCTGTATTATTCCTTCATTGTCCTCTAGACTAATAACTTCCCCTATTAACTTTTTTTCTCCTACAAGAACCATTTCTTTAGCCTTAAAACTTTCCATATTGTTGCCGGTAATAACCGGTCCATTAATAGATTGAATTATTCCATTTTCATTATTCAATTTCATCACCTACTTTATTGATGAATTCTTGAACATATAGGCCTATTGTATTTCTATCTTCCTTAATAGCTTCTTTAATACTATTATTGTAGATAATATTTTCTTTTTTGTTTAATACAATAAACCCACCTATTTCTGATTCATCTAATACTTCAAATCTTTCCATATTAGAGTCAAATCTTTTTATATCATCTTTTAATAAAAATATAGTATTGTTCTCATCGCCTAAAAAATCTTTTAGTTCCCTTTTCAGATTTTCAAAATATTTTTCTGTCCTAGTATATTCCCTGTATTTTTCCTTCAATTCCTTTGAGATTTCCTCAATTAGTTCTTCTCTTAATTTTAAGACAGATTCTTTTTCCGTATTTTTTATTAGTTCTATTTCTTCATTCTTTTTAATTTCAAGCTTATGTTTTTCCCTTTTTAGCTTTTTATCAAATTTTTTTCTTAACTCTTCTTCATAACTAGTTAAATTTTTAGCTAAAGTTTTATTATACTCTTCAAGTTCCTTATTGAAAAAATTCAACTTTTTATCGTAAGTTATCTTTTTAAAAAGATCGTATTTATTTTCTAGTAAAAGCATAATTAACCTCTAATCTATTTTTACTCCTAAGGATTCCTTAACATATTTCATAATAAAATCCTTATCTTTTAAGCCAGCTTCTCCAGGTATAGTAACTATTAAAGGCAATTTACCTCTTTCCCTATGGGATAAGATTAAGTCAGATAATAAATTATTAATACCTTCTGTAATAATAACTATTCCTCTATTTTCATCTTCTATACTATTGGTAAACAATCTTCTAAGCTCATCCTCATCTTCAGAAAAGCCTGTTTCTATACCTGCTAACTCCATTCCTAAAATTACATTTAATTCATTTGAAATTGCTATGCTTTTCATTTAAAGTTTTCCTAATATTAAGATAGAAATAACTAAGCCGTAAATTGGTATCCCTTCTGCCAATCCTACATATATCATAGTTTTACCAAGTATTTTAGGATCTTCTGAAACGGCACCTAAGGCTGCTGAACCAACAACGCCTACTGCATAGCCTGTACCAATTGTGGCCATACCAGTAGCTAAAGCTGCTGCTAAAAGTCCTAAGCCATTTACCTCAGTTGCTCCTGTTGTAGCTGCAAGTGAAGAAGAAGGTGCTAATAGAACTATTGTCATTAATAATAAAGGTACAAAACTAAATAAATTAATCTTTAAAGCTTTCTTGATTTTTTTCTTTGAATTATCGGTGTTTTTATATATTAAATAAACTCCTGAACTAATAGTTAATATAACTACTATTATTGCTGATGCTAAAATAAAATACATATTACATTCCCCCTAAAATTTATTTTTACTTGGAATAAAATCTATTCCATCACCTTTATAATACTTACTAAACATTTCATAATACTCAAGCCTTAAAGATTGAATAAATACTATTAAGCCCTCTAGACCCATAATTACAATATTACCAATTATAATCATAGTTAAATTTCCCACCTTGGTACCTATCATATTTCCAATTGTAGTAAAAGCTATAAACAAACCAATATGGTTAATTGCAAAAGCTCCTACTCTTATAAATGAAACTGTTCCACTAAATATGGATATTAGAGTTTCTATAATAGAAAATGACCCTTCAATGTAATAACTAGATGCTGCCTCACCATTATATAAATTTTCTTTTTTCTGTAATTTATTTGCTAGTGGTTTTTTCAATACTATAATTAATATACAAAGTCCTATTAAAATGGCATTTAATTCTATTGGCATTATTTTAAAAGATAAGGCTAAATTTAAAGCAAGACTTAGAATAAGCAAGTAAAGAATTAACCCTGTAATTCCCTTTTCTCCAAAAGCCAATTCCTCTAAGTTTTTTTCTCTTTTTAAATTATAAATACCTAGGCCATAGGACATAAGTAGTAATATAATCCCCATTACTATTGCCATAATTAAAATTGTATTAATACTTTCATAAGGTCTTATTAGTAAGGCCGGAATAACAGTTTCAAGTCCAAAAAATGAACCATATAGAAAACCAAAAATCACCGAACTAGAACCTAATCTAACTATTAATCCACCAAAATCCTTGTTTTTAATTTTTGATAGGAGAATTCCTGCAAGGACAAAAACTAAACCCTGCCCAACATCTCCAAACATTGCTCCAAATAAAATCATATAGGTTATTGCAAAAAACGGAGTCGGATCTAATTCTTCATAATTAGGTGTGCCATACATTTTTACTAGCAGCTCAAAAGGCTTAAAAAAAACATTATTTTTTAATTTGGTTGGTGGTGTAATTCCTTCATGGTCATCCATATTATTAAATTGAATAAGTATTTTATACTTACTTTTCAATTCCTTCTCTAATTTTTCACTATCACCTTTTCCAATCCAACCAGCTAAATAAAAATAATGGTCACTTATGGCTATATTATTTTTTAAGTTTTCTATATTTAATTTATTATACTTTTCAATTAAAAATGTTCTTAATTCATTAGAATATTCCTTTTTAAATTTTTCAATTTCTTTTAAAATGTTGTTTTTTTCATTTAATAAATTCAATTTTTCATTATTTATTTTTTCTATAATTTCTAAAGGAGTACCTAAATAATTCTTAGGTAAGACCATTTCTTGGAAATTTAAACTTCTTAAAGTTCTGTTTATATCAACTTCCATATCTGTAGGATAAATAATTAAATACACTTCTCCTTCTTCCATAGAACTTAAATGAAAAATAGCAGCAAAAATATTCTCATAGTTTTTCTTTAATTTTAATCTGTCATCTTTTCCTAAAATTCCAAACCTATATTTAAAGTTATTCATATTATACAAGTCTTCAATTTTAATATTTAAATTTTTAAATTTAGAAAAAAGATTTGAAAGTTGATTTTTTTCTGCAATTTTACTATCTATTTCTTGAAGCTTTTCTGTGTTTTCAAGAAGTAATTCATAATAACCTTGAATTTCATTTTCCTTATATTTTTTTAGCTTTGCCTTGTTTTTTTCTAAGTTAAATTCTAAATAGTCATTTATTCTATTTAATTTGTTTTCTTCTTCCCTTGTATTAATTTTAGATTTATATTTTCTAATATAATTAAAATCAACTGCCATATTTACATTTTCATCATTTATTGGAAAAAGAAATTCACTATGGGATATTAGGTCATTTGCATCGACTATCTGGACAAAGTTTTTTTCAACTATATCTGATATAACATTATCCATATCTGAAATATTGCCGATAATATTCATCATTAACATTTTTTCAGATTTCATATTTAACTCCTTTCTATATTTCTAATTAAATAATTTCTAGTTTCATTACTGCTAAGATTATAATTTTTAGATTCTAGAATTGCGCCAATATCCTTAATATCAAAGTCGGTCATTACAACTATTCCTAGAGTCTTTTCAAAATTAAATTTATTACTTTTTATTAAATCCTTTGATTCATAATATAAATACCTATTAATTCTCCTTTCCATATAAATATCTATATTATGTTCAGAGTCAAATAAAAAACTATACTTAGTTTTTAAAATACTATCGACAAATTCCTCAAGTTCCATATATGATAAATTTTTAATATCTGTAATATTAAATAAATCGCCTCCTATTATTGTGTAATTATAAATAATAACCGGCTCAATATTATAGAATTTTTTTCCTCTATATATCCAACTTAAATTGTATAAATCTATGAACTGTCCATAAAACTTTTTAATAATTTTCTCATTTTCCTTATTTAAACATCTACTTTCAAAGAAAATACTAGAATAATAATTTCTATCTAAAGACATTTCTACAAAAAACAACAAATCTCTAATTTCTTGGTTTTTATAGCCTCTTAGATATTTATAAAATTTTGTTTCTTTAAGGCTTTCATAAAATTCCTCTAAAGTTATTTCTTCCCTTACTCTTTCATAAAAGTCATCTCTTACAATTAAACTTTCCCTAGAAAAGTTTTTGTTTTTTGTAACAATATTTCTAGTTGCTTTCTTTATATCTTCTATTTCATATTTATCTAGAATAAAATCAAGTAAATTCTTATAATTTTTAGATAAAAAATAACTTAGTTTATTTAAAACGTTTAATCTATTCTTTTTTAAATCTGATTCAATTTCATTTATAGAATTGTATTTTCTATTTATAATAAATTTTCTTTCAAATAAATAGTCTACAACTTCTTCTATATTCTTGAAATTAATAAGATTTTCATAATCTTCTTCTTGTAAAAGATAATTTTTCATAGAAGATATTTTACTATTTAAAGCAGAGAATTCTTTTGCTGAACCCATTTAATCACTTTCCTCTGAAAAATGTTTTTCAAATACTTTTTCAATTATCAAGCTTTTATTTTTTTAAAAGCCTCAGTTAAATTATTAATGCGATTATTATTTTTCTCCTTTAAAGCCAACTGCTTCTTTTTTATACTGTCTTCAATTTCTTTCCTATATTCCTCTAATTTGAAATTATAATCTTTTTCATAATCATCAAATAACTTTTCTTTTTTTTTATTAAATTCTACAAGCCCCTCATTTTTTTTATTATTGAAGTCAATATCTAAATTATTAATTGACTTATCTAAATCTATTATTTCTTTAATAAAATTATCCATATAATCTCCTGCCCTTAACACATAATAAATTATAGTACTCCTCTAAGAGAAATTTGTCACGTTTTTTCCATATTTAATTTATAAATATTTAAAAATATTAATATTTAATAAAAATTCATTTTTTATTCATTTTTGTATTTTAAAGGAATAGGTCTATTATTTTTAATATTACACTGTATTTTTCAAAGTTTTATTAAATATAAACACAAAAAAACTCCAGTAGTATCTACTACTGGAATTTTCGAATTTATAAATATTAATTTTTATTCATTTGTTTATATCTATTTATATTCTCTTCACTAAGAAACTCATAGGCTTCGTTAATTTTTTGAAACATCTCTGTTGCACCTGGATCCTTATTAATATCAGGATGGTATTTCTTAGCCATTTTTCTATAAGCTGTTTTTACTTCATAAATATTAGTGTCTTCTGGTATTCCTAACACTTCACAGCTCTCCTTATACTTTGTTTTAAAATCATTTAAAGGATTTGTATAAGAGCCTTGACCATAGCCACCATAGCCTTGTTGCTGACCTTGGTAGCCTCCAAAAGTCCTTCTAAAATCTTCATCATTCATATTGTAGTAATGGAAACCTCCACTACCTTGTGAAAAGTTTTTAAATATTTCTTCCCAAAAATCATTTTGTGCTTGCTGTTGCTCTTCCCTTTCTCTTTCTTCCCTTTCCTTCCTATCTTTATAGTCCTTAGAGAATTCACTATAGGATTTAAAGTTTTCCTTATTATTTATTAAAAAATCACCATAGTTTCTTAAAAATTCTACAGCTGAAAAATTAATATACTGTAGCCAACTAACAAATTTTCTTCCTAATATAGGAACTAGGACGAAAAATGCTATAATAATTATTATATAGGGCGATAGTAGAACACCTGCACCACCAATAACCCAAGGAGCTATTAAGAAGGCACTACACCCTACAAAAACCAAGGAAAGTAAAGCCTTACCTAATTGTGACACTACACTTACTACAACTTCCATTATATTTATTAATCCACCTATTAAAATCTCTAAAAAATTAGCTAGTCCTAAGATGAATTTTCCCCAAATTTTTCTCATTTACCATACCTTTCCAAATACTTTCTAATATATTCCTTATCTTCTTTAATTAAAGAAAAATCATTACATTTAAATTCAATATGATGTCTTAATTCATGAATTAGTACCTCTTCCAATTTATCCTTAAATTGTTCTCGAGGTAGATGTCCTCTAGTTTTAATTATTGACCCATAATAAATCCTAATAAGATTGTACATACGATTTCTTACATATTCACCATTAATATACAAAGTATTATTAATGCTTTTAGGATGCATTTTTGCAGATTCAATTAATACAATCCCCCCTTGTAAATCTTCAAGTAAAACTTCAGGAATTGTACTGGCAATTTCTTCCAACATATCATGAACATCATCTATTGTATATTTTTCATTTAAATTTTCCATACTATACTCCAAATAATTATAATTATACCATAAAATAATTAATTTATTCTTAATAAAATGATATAATAATTCACTATGCTATAATTATTTTGAAAAGGAGAATTAAATGATAGAATTTTTAAGAGAACAAAATATAAGTAATGACTTAATTGATAAAGTCTTGGATTTTAGAAAAGAAAATCAATTAGATAATAAATATATAAACCGTATACCTACACCACACTATAAATACTATGGAAAAGAGGTTTGGGAACAAAGTATTACCGCTATACTTCAAGGTTCTAATATCTTACTTAGCGGTCCTAAAGCTACAGGTAAAAATGTCCTAAGTGATAATTTAGCTGCCTTGTTTCAAAGACCTACTTGGAATATATCCTTTCATGTAAACACCGACAGTACAAATTTAATCGGAACAGATACCTTTAAGGACAATGAAGTTACCTTTAGACCTGGTCCTATTTATGATGTAGCACTAAATGGTGGCTTTGGCATATTAGATGAAGTCAACATGGCTAAAAGCGATTCTGTAGCAGTTATTCATTCCCTACTTGACTATAGAAGAATTATTGATGTACCAGGATATGAAAAAATAGATTTAAATAAGGCCACTAGGTTTATAGGAACAATGAATTATGGGTACGCCGGCACTAAGGAATTAAATGAAGCCCTAGTATCTCGTTTCCTTATAATAGATATGCCTAAGGCCAATAAAGAAACTTTAAAACATATTTTACTTACTGATTTTGACTTAAAAGAAGAAGCTTTAGACTTATTTATAAGATTATTTTTAGACTTACAAGAAAAGAGTATGAATTCTGAAATCTCTTCAAAATCCATTGATATTAGAGGTTTAATAGCTGCAATTGGTGCAATGAAAATAGGACTAAATATAAAGTCAGCTTTAAAAATAAGCTTAGTTAATAAAACTTTTGATCTTTTTGAAAGGGAGATTATTCAAGATGTTATTAATAGTCTCTTTAAAAACGATTTAACAAAAGAAGATATTTTCAAGGTATTGTAATGGAAAATAATCTAATGGATTTAAGCACTAATAGAATGAATAATATTACTTGGACCATTGCTGATAATTATAATTTTATACCAGACTACAAGATTTTTAAATTTGAAAATAATGATAAAATCAACATTTATAAATCAGCCTTAGCCGGCTTTAGCTATAATAAATTTCAAATAGAGGAAGTCTATAATTTCTTGGCAGTATTAACTAAAGACAACCCCTATCCTGACGATTATTATAAAATAACTGAATTAATATTAGAGGAATATTTTTGGTCCTACTACGATAAATATAGACCGGGAATAGTAGAGTTTAGAGACTATACCTCCAAAGAAAAATTTAATAATTACAAATTTAGACCACCTAGAAATTTAGCCCAGGAATTAGAATATGCATACTATAGTAGAAAATTATCCCATGTACCTAAAACTAGACAAATGGTTGTTTTATTATTAAATGACATTATGAATGTAAAAAATATAGAAAACACTTCAGACCTTATATTAAAAATAGATGAAATAATAAAAAGACATTTTCATATTCATTTAAATATTAATTATGAACAAAATTTAGAAAAATCCTTAAAAACTGCTAAAGAAAAAGATAATCTACCTAAGGATTTAAAACCTAAAATAGAGTTTAAAAAAAGAAATTTAAATATTCTAGATAAGGATGAAGTTGAAGCTGCCGAATTTAATAAATCCAGTTTTTTATTTGAAGACAAGGAAATAGACTCTGAATTAGACGAAAATAATATTATTACAGAAAACTTTACTAAAGATAACTATTTAAAAGATCTAGCTGAAAAAGTATACGGTAAAAGTATATTAAATAAATCTAATAGCTTAAAATTGGAAAATAGATTATGTACTGGCATACATGATGGAATACAGTTACTTCTTACAAATGGAGAATTTGGAAAAACTTTAAACGAACAGTTTAGGGAAGCTGAAAAACAGGAAATAAAAAAAGAAAATTTAGAGCATTTTAATAAAAATTATTTAATCTACAAAAGGTCAATTACTAAATTAAGGGAAGTTATAAGAAGGGAAATTCTAACAGATTTAAACGAAAGTAGACACCTGTCTACAAATGGTCAGTTAGTTCCATCTTTACTTTGGAAACCTAAATATATAAATAACAATAAGATTTTTTATAAGGAAAAAAAGGATGAAATTGGTACAGTTTCAGTAGATATCCTGTTAGATAGTTCTGCCTCTCAAATAGAAAGACAAGCTTTAATAGCTTCACAAGGTTTTATAATTGCCCAATCCTTAACGGATTTAAACATTCCAACTAGAGTAATGTCCTTTAATAATTTTTATAATGTTTTAGTATTAAGAATTTTTAGAGACTACTTTGATTCAGATAACAAAAATCAAAATATTTTTGAATATACACCTTCTGGTTCAAATAGAGATGGATTAGCTATTAAAACTGTTAGTTATTTTATGAATAATACAGAATTTGAAAGAAGAATTCTTATAGTTTTAAGTGATGGAAAGCCCAACGACAAAATAAATTTAAAAATCATTGGAAACATTAATAAAAAAGCTAAGGATTATATAAAAGAAGATGCCGTTAAGGATTCCTCTAAAGAGGTGTTCTTAAGTAGAAATTCCGACAATATAGTCCTAGGTGTATTTACCGGCGAAGAAGAGGATCTTCCAAGTGAAAAAAAGATATATGGCAATGATTTTGCCTATATTTCCAATATAAACAGGTTTTCTGATATAGTAGGTAATTTCTTGAAAAAGGTATTAATTAATGAGCTTGATTAAAAAATAAGTCCAAAATATAAGTTTATTTTGGACTTATTTTTTCTATTTTAATATGACTATCTAAATTTTCCATAAACAAATCTAATTGTTTTTGATTTTTTATTATAATTACCTTGTCCCTATATTTATCTAATAGTTTTTTATAGTGTATTTTTGTTTCCTTATTTCTTCCCTTATGTAAAATCCAATAAATAAATTCTAAGTCTATTTTTTCATTACAGCCTTCTGCCATACTATCCCTTGTTGTATTTTTAAATTTAAAATACCTTTTTATGGCTCTCCTAAGGCAAGAAAATCGATTAAATTTCATATAAATTATTTTATCTGCTAAAAACAATCTTTCTTCCTGATAAAAACTAGTATAGTTACCATCTATTACCCAAGACTCCTTATTAATAAAATCTAAAACCAAGGACTTAGCTTCTTTCCTGTCCCTCAGCTCCCAATTAGGTAAAAATTGAACAGTATCAAGATATAAAAGAGGAATCTTGTATTTTTTACTTAAATATTTAGAAAGTGTCGACTTTCCACTACCACTATACCCTAAAATAGCTATTTTCATTTTCTCTCCAAGTTAAACTGTATATTTTTTCTATAATTATACAATATATCATAAAAACTAATAAATTTTAATATTTTAAATTAAATATCTTTTTCAATTTTTATATTTTTAATTTCTGCTATATTTCCATTATTAAATATTGGAAAAGTTATAGTATTATCTCCGAAAGTAAACTGTTTTGATTTCTTATCTATATAATTAACAATTTCTCTTACACTTAAATTATTGTTTGAAATCTCTTCTATAATAATATATTCTGAATTAGGATTAATTACTATCCTATATGGTAAATTAGAATAATTAAACTCTTGAATATTTAACATATTATTATTTTTATCCATTTCTATTATTTTTATTTCCTTTTTTCTTAATATTTTTCTTACTTCTAATTCTACAGTGTTAAATTGTTCGTCTTGACTTACTTTATTATTCAAGTTTTCTGATATTGAAATTTTTTCATAATTTCCTTCTTCGAAGTTATAAAAATATTTTCCATCTAAATCTAACCCAAAGATATATTCATTATCACCTATATAATATTCATTATCAGCTGTTAAATATATAGGATATAATTTTATACTTCCTTTAGTTTCTGCATCAAGGTAAATTTTACCCTTTAAATTAATTTGAAATCTTGATTGTCCTTCTTCATAATTATAATCTGCCTTTGTTTCTATATATGAACTACCTATTGTTTCCGTTGCACTATTTCTGTTTTCCAAATCAACTGTAGCTATTGTCAAAAATGCATAACCTTCAGCTCCCTCTACCTCTATATATTTATTTGTATCTTCACCCTTAACTTCAATTTTTACATCTTCAATATCTCTTATTCTCTCCTCTTTTCCATATTCAACTAACTGAACAAATCCTCCAACTAATATATCATTTACCGGATTTTTAACTGTTTCTTCCTTTGCCAATCTACATCCATTAAGAGAAAGAACCATTAGCAAAATTAATAAACCTACATTGAACTTTTTCATATTAATCCTCCAATTCTCCATCAAATTTTAATATGTCACCAATATCACAATCTAAATAATAACAAATTTTATTTACAGTATTAAATCTTATTCCTTTTGCCTTACCTGAACGTAAAATAGATAAATTAGCCTCAGTAATATTAATTAATTTTGCTAATTCTTTTGAAGTCATATTCCTATCTTTTAATATTTCATCTAGATATACTTTTATTGCCATAATACACCTTAAATAAACATTTCATTTTCTTCTTTTATTTCTTTAACTTTTATTAAATATTGCACAATTAAGCTAATAAATAAAAAGTAAACTAACAATTCCAAATTAAAATTTGTTTTTATAGTTATATTATAAAAATACTTCTCAAAAATTATATAAACTAAATTTATAATTATATTTATAAAAATCGACATTAACAATCCAACCTTTATTTTGTTTTTTAGTGAATATAGTTTAGTAATTACGATATTTTCATTAAATTCGTTTTCCATATCAATAAGAATATATATTAAATTCATATTCAAGAAAATATATACCATATTAAAAATATTATTATTTATAAAATCCAACATAATCCTAACTAATTCATAATTCTCTATTGCAAACATATATTTTTCTTTTAATCTATTTAAATACTCAAATATGGACATTGCGTTACCATAATAATTTAAGGTTTCCATATTATTTAAATTATCCTTTAAACTAACACCAAAAATATTAATTATTGCAATAACATTAGTTAAGAATAAAATTCCTATAATATATTTTATTGAATTTGTTCTATTTATATTTATTTTTAAAAATCTCCATATAATATACAACAAAATTAATTGATTTGTAATAATAGAAAATGAAGCTTGTAAACTAATATTCTGTTTTAAAATTATTTCTATAATATTTGGATTTATTCCTAAATAGATAGTTGAAAATATTAGTAATGAAATTAAAAATAACAAGTAATCAATATTTTTTAAATTATTTTTCTTTTTTATCCTAATAAATAATATTATTGGAATTATAGATATTAATATATATATAGCCCAAGATACTATATTTCCAATATTTCCACTTAAAGACATTATTCTTAGCATATTACTTATTTGATAATATGGAAAAAATATTATTTGTTTCATATTAAAAATATTTGCTTTAAAAATATTTAGAATAAAAAGTATTAAGACTTCCATTATTAAAAATATCGTTAATTTCTTTTTCATATTTTAATACCCCTTTAATAATTATTGTTTTACAATAATTATACCAAATTAATTATCGTAAAACAATAATTAATTGAATAAAAAAATCAAATATACCTATTAGATATACTTGATTTTTAAAATATTTATTAAATTTTACACTAGGCTAATATTTCAATAACATTTTTATTTGCTGCAGCTTTTGCAGGGCTATAACTAAATATTATTCCTATTGCTAAGGAAATAAATAGGGAAATAAGTACAGGACCTGCTTCTATTGAAATTGAAAATGGTAAAAATATTGCTATTATCATAGCAAATAGAAGTCCAAAGAAATATCCTAATATTCCACCTATTACAGTTATTATTATTCCCTCTAATAAAAACTGTACTGTAATATTCTTCTTTGTTGCTCCTAAGGCCCTTCTTATTCCAATTTCCTTAGTTCTTTCAGAAACTGATATAAACATCATATTCATTATTCCAATTCCAGCTATTAGAAGTGAAATACCTCCTATTAAGGCTATAAAAGTAGTTATGCTATCTAGAATATTGGATATACCATCCATTATTCCTCCAATGTCTATAAAGGTATATTGACCTAAATCCTTCATACTTCCATTGTCAGCTAAGAAATCTACTACTTTTTCCGATACATCAGAAACTTGAGCTCCTTTTTCTAAATATAAGGTAATTGAAGAACTTGCAAATTTTGACTCATTGTAAAACTCATAGGTGGCTTTTGGAATAGATAAAGAATAATCCATCATTGCCATCATGCCAGTAGCACCTTTATAAACACCTACTATTTGGTAATTCAATCCATTTATTTTTACATTTTTTCCTAAATACGTATTTTTACCCTCAAAGAGTTTTTTCGCTACATAGTCACTAATAACAACTACTCTGTTTTTAGTTTTATCATCTACAGATGTTAAATTCCTTCCTTCGATTAATTTTTCATCTGTGTTTTTTACTAATTTTGCAGTAGTATTTTCTGTAGTTTTATCTGACTCCAAAATCATTGATGCACTATTTGAATCCGGATTTACACCGGCTATTTCTACATTTTTTACGCCTTTTATTTTTCTTATTCCTATTAAGTCCTGAGCAGAATAAAACTTTATATTTGCATCATATGCCAGGGACATATCATTAGGCTGAAATGTAATATTACTGGTAATCTCCTGTGTTTCATCTTCTGTAAGCTCATCTACTACATAATTTTCAAAACCTTGACCAATAGAAATTATAGCAATTACTGCACCGATTCCAATTATTATTCCTAACATTGTTAATATACTTCGCTTTTTATTTCTTTTTATAGCATTAAATGCATCTGAAAATAATACCGAAAATCTCATTACAAATCAAACCTTTCTTCTAAATTTCCATCAACCATAAAAAGAACTTTTGAACAGTAAGAAGCTAAACTTCTATCGTGGGTTACCATAACTACAGTTGTTTTATTTTCTATATTTAATTTTTTAAATATTTCCATAATTTCTTTAGAAGTCGCCGAGTCTAAAGCACCTGTTGGCTCGTCTGCAAGAATAAATTTAGGATTGTGAACTATTGCCCTGGCAATTGCAACCCTTTGTTTCTGTCCACCTGAAAGTTGTGTAGGATATTTATTTATTTTTTCAGGTATTCCTACAGATTCTAAGGCTTTTAAGACGACTTCTTTAGTTTTCCTAGGTGTTAATCCTGCATATAATAAGGGTAGTTCAATATTTTCCCTAACTGTATAATTGTCTATTAAATTGAAATTTTGAAATACAAAACCAACGGACTTATTTCTAATATGGGAAAGTTTATCATCATTTTCATTTTTTGTTAGTTTTCCATCAAAAAGATATTCTCCCTCATATTTATTGTCCATAAATCCAATTATATTCATTAATGTGGATTTACCTGAGCCTGATTCTCCCATAATCCCAACAAATTCGCCTTCATGTACTTCAAAGGACACATCTTTTAAAACATGTAATTTTTCTTCCCCTGTAATATATGTTTTGTTGATCTTTCTAACCTCTATCATTCTTGCGTCTCCGGATTTATAGAGTTTTCCTGAGCTTTTACCTCTTTTGTAGCTTCTGTACTACTACTTTCACTATTATCTGTTACCTTTACTTCCATATTTTCAGTAATACCTTCAATATTGGAAATTATTTTATCACCAAGCTTTAAACCACTAATTAATTTATATATACCATCTTCCAATTCTACTTCTATTTCTTCTTTAACTGTTTTTCCATTTTCCACTTTAAAAATATAATATTTTTCTTTTTCTTTTAATACTGCTTCTAGTGGTAAATAAATTTTCTCTTGAGGTAATTTTATATTTACAGAAAATCCATAATGTATATTTTCATCAGGTACAACTGTAAAATTATAATTTGTAATTGATGTTGTTTGTTGATTCATAGAAATTTGGCCCTCATTACTAATTGGCATTTCATCAATACTTTTTATAGTCCCACCTATTTCCTCTCCAGAATTTGCAACTATTATTTTTACTTTATTATCAACTTCTAATTTGTCATAATCGTATTCTGAAACTTGTCCCTTTATAATAGTATTAACACTTGTTATTGTTATAACTGGACTTGCTCCAGTCATACTAATTGCTGCCTCAGCAGCTTCTTTATCAAGTTTGACTTTTCCGGAAATTTTTGCTTTTTCTATATAGTTTAAGCTTTCTTTAACAACTTTTCTTTGAGAATCTATTCCTTTTATTTCTGCATTTGCTTGACTAACTGCAGACTCTAAACTTGGAATTGTAGACTCTAAACTTTGAACCTCCATCTTTGCTGCTTCCAGTTCCATTTGTAACTGCGTAAGTTCTCCTGAACTTTGACCGATATTATTTGAATTATTGAAATCCTCAATATCTGTTGGTAGAGTAATACTAGAAGAAATATTTTTTATTTTATTTGTTAAGTCAGTTACTTTCTTATTTGCTGCCGATAAACTGCCTTTTGCCTTACTTAACTGTGAACTAGTGGCATTTTTTGCATCTACGGCTAAATTATACTGTGTATTTAACTGTTCTACTTGAGTTTTAGCAGTATCATTTTCATAAATAAATAAGTTTTGTCCTTCTTCTACAGAATCTCCATCTTTTACATAATATTCCTTTATTTTCCCCTTTGTAGAATCTAAGTATACTTCCTGCTTTTCACTAGCCTCTACATTTCCTGAAAAGGAAATAGGATCTTGTTCTATTACTTCGTATAGTTCTACAGTCTTTTTAGTGTCCCTATTTAAAAACATCGTTAGTGCAACAATTATAAGTAGAATTATGGAGACTACTGCAATGATAATTTTATTCTTTTTTGACATAATTTATTAATTTTCCTCTTCTAATTTATTTAGTTTATTACTAAGCATTAATAGCCTAATTGATGGTAATAATGCAAAAATAAAATATATTACAAACAATATTGATAAAAATATTACTATAAACATCATAGCTCCACTTGCTTCTTTAGGAAGCATATCTAAAAAACCACTTGAAATTATAACACTAATTACAAAAGTAAATACAAACAATATTAATTTCAAAATATATGGTAATGTATTAATTGATTCCTTATTATTGATTTTTGTATTATTTTTTACGGCTACTAGTACAATATAAACCATTATTAATAAGCTAATTACTTCTTGAACTATTTTAAATGCAGACGGTTTAAATGCCTCTACGCTTAAACTAGTAGTACTAAGTCCTGCTTGTTCATATAGTTGTTTCATGCTTACTACATATTCGTCCCAATCTGTAGTTAAATCTGATATTAATCCGTATACAGAAAATAATATAGCAATAATTCCAACGATTATTAATATCATATTCCAAGTTTTCATTTTTTTAAATATTCTTTCTTTATCCATTTTTTCCTCCCTTATTGTGCATTAATAAACTAATACATTATATTATACCAAAATGAATTGCTTTTAACAATTTTACTTTTAAATATTATTTAAGTTTTCATAAGTTCATTTTAATAGTGTATATAATGTTTATATGCACTATACTCGTTTGTAAAATATTTGTCAATTTAAAATACAAAAAGAATAGAAGCAAAGCTGCTTCTATTCCATATATTTTACTATTTGATTTTCTTTAAAGGTTTCTTTCAAATCTATTATTCTCTGATTTTCAGAACCCCTAAATTTTAATCTAAGATTTTTTAATTTCTCTACAAAAGGTCCATCAACAAGAACATCACATAATTTTAATAACTCAGTATTTTTCTCATTTTTTATTAGTTTTTCAAAAACATATCCTGAAAAAATCCAAATATTTTTTTCTGTACCCTTTTTTATATCAGAAACTATTTTTATAAGATCTTCTGTATTATCGAAAGGCTCTCCACCTAATATAGTTAAACCTTCAATAATATCGGACTTTAAATATTCTAATATTTGATTAGTCTGATTTTCAGTCCAAATATCACCATAGTTAAAATCTTGATATTCCTTATTAAAACAATTTTTACAACCTAAGGTACATCCTGTTACAAATATTGTTGTTCTAACACCTGGTCCA